>JAWBXL010000026.1:0-18806 GCA_038867895.1 Bathyarchaeia archaeon
ATTTTTTGGGTTTGAGTCTTCTAAACATAATTTCTTTCGTCTATTCGTTCCATGCTCCGCCACCGTTAATAGATGTGGGATAGCAACTAGAGGGTTGCATGGTTACTGACGCTGCAGCGCTTAGGCCGAGGCTTGCCAGACAATCAAGCATTTCAAGCACCACAATACCGCTCCTTAAACCAGAGATTCTACGCTTATACCTAAATATCCTTTTGCTCGAAGTCGTAGATCTCGGGCCTCAAACTACAACCCGAAAATGAAGAACCCCTGAACTTAAAAATTGAGGAGATAATTTGGACCCAGAATATGGTGGGCCGGGAGAGATTTGAACACCCGCATTCTGATGCTAGAGTATTATTCCATTGCCTTTAAGATCAGCCGAGTTAGCGCTTCCACAATCCTCTCCTTTTCATAATAGTGTACCTCCTCAAACAGCTCTATCAGTTTATTGATCAGCATCCTGTATCTCTTCGCATGCTGGTTCAGCAGCCACTCAGCGAAGCCATGTATTAATAGCTCTCTAGCTCGGTTATGGTCCCCTGTATATATGATGATGGTATCCCCTATAACCTCTTCCTCTAGCTGTTTTCCATTTCTGAATTTCACGGCGTTTGGTTGCCACTTGACTTTAACCTCATGGCCTAAACCGACTATTTGCTTAATATGTTCAAGGTCCTTATCTAGCCCTTTAGTATCGCTTCTCGGAGAGCCTGCGGGAATGCTTCCGTCTGCCCGTCGCTCTACGTTTTGACCTTTGGTGCGGCCGACCACTTCAACCCCTCTTCCTTATACCGCATTTTTCACCTAGGCAGAAGCCCAACGCCCTAATACTGGAGCACTTAAATGGCGGCCGAGGGTTCCTAAAGGCGTGCTCCACATAATAGCGGGTCTTCTTCTCGTCGAAGTCTGTTTGGTTCTGGAATAATGGTATTATCTGGTCTGGAGTATAGCCGGCCGCCTGAAACTCCCGGACAACCGCAAGGCGCATTAGGTGCCCGCTACCACCATGTAGGGGCTGAGATAGGGCTGCTTGGATGCAGGGGCGTCGTATCCTCTTATCCTTATTAAGGTTAATATGCGCCATGCTCCTCTCCCTGTAGAGCGCCCTCCACTTTTCTTCACTTTGCAGCTCGTGGATTACGTGCTCCAGAAGCTTGGTTGATAATCCGTTCTTGCGGTAGGCTTCAACATCGCATTCCTCCGGCTTAAGCGGCTTGCCCTCCAAATCAATGGGCTGGCATAGCTGGCCAGTAGCCTCATGTGTTGAGTAGGGAACGCGCTCAAGCCTCTTGATATCGCCCAGAACTTGCCGATCCAATGTTGGAAGGCTTAAGCCTAAGAGTATCTTTTCCTGGAGACGCTCGTAAACAGCCTTAACAAACTCCAGGGGATGAGCGTTAAGGTTGAAGGCAACGGTTTGCCGAAGGAAGACGTCCACATGGTAGCCTTTTTTACCAGAGAACTTCAAGAGTGGAGAAGCATTATAGTACCTAATAATGCTATTAGCAAGCTGTTTAGCATCCTCCCAGGCCCTCTGAGGATCCTCCGGGCAGTCAAACTCGAAAAACAGTTTCTCTATGCCGAGAGGCTGGTCCTTAGCCTGGTAGGGCTGGACGCTCATGTAAGCTGGCGCCCCAGCCTCCCGGCAGAGCCTAATGTAGTCCTCGAGCTCCCCACTCGCGCTGATGAAAAGCCGACCCCTAGCCTTTTCGCCATAGGTCAATAGGATCTCGCGGCCCCCGTGAATGCCGAACCAATCCCTGTAAAACTCGCTTAGGCTCATGCTCCCCCTCCTCCCACCCACTTCTCCTTGAGACGCTTGGCACATTCAGCGCAAATATAAGTCTCCCCACCATCTACAAACTTCACATGAAACTCCAAACCTAATTTACCACAAAACGGGCATGGAAGCCACCGGATAGGCGTAACCCTCTTTAGGACGACGAAGGGTTTATCCGGGGATTCTCTCCTTCCCAGACCCAACAGACCCAACAAACCCAACGGTGAGGTAAGGCCCCCTTCCTCATTCTCATTACCTTTCAACACCCCTCCCCCTTTATCCTGCTGTTGGGTCTGTTGGGTTTGTTGGGTGTACCTTCTCCATGCTTGGACTCCTTTAGTGGTTAAACTATAGCCTCTGGAGGTTCTAGCCACGAGGCCGGAGGCTTTCAGAGAGGCGATCTTCGCCCTAATCCAGCTTGAGTCGTGTCCAGTCTGACTTGCCAGCTCTGTTGAGGTCGCAGGGCCATTTAGGAGAATCTCCACAATGGCCCTTAAAACATCGCTTTTCTCCAGCTCACTGTGGAAGGTGGCATATTCTTCTTCAGTCAACGCTCCATGTCCGCGCCACGCGATATATTCAGGAAGCTCAAGCATGTCAATGATCTTCTCCATAAACTCGTCCGCCAGTCGAACGTGCTCCTCACTCACCTCCAACCTCCTGCCCTCCGGTGTGTTAAAGGTTAGAGCGGCAAAGGCTGCCGCCAGCTTGAGGAGGACAAAAAAAGTATCCTCATGGATTATTGGCATGTCTGGAGATGCATAGCTTCTCTTCTTCTTTTCGAAGCACTTTTTAGCTTTTTCGATAGCCTCCCTGGTGAAGACTATGTCCTCCGGCTTAAGGCTCCAAGCCCATAAAACGAGTTTTCTAAACAGCTGGAGGAACTGATAGTCGTCTTTTCCTTCCGTGATTGCCCTAACCATTTCCTCCTCAGGGACGTCGCCGGCGCAGAAGGGTATTAATAGGTCCCATCTTGTGATATCGACGGCGTCCCTGAAGCACTCTAGATCTCTCAACGCCATGCATTTGAAGGGATAGGCTGTCATCTCTTTGCGCGGATTCGCATCTGCGATTATGCGGGTTCTAGCCCAAGCCTTAGCTGTGACGCGTCGCCTAACCTCAACACAGAGCTTAACCAGTGCCTCCCTAAGTGTTGCCATGTCGTCAGGCGGAAACTTATGCATGGCTTCAACCACCAGGATCGTTCGGTCAGCCTCGACAAGGGCACCCCATATAATCATGGGCAGGTCGGGCTCAATTGTGTAGGAAAGTCCAGTTCGGCTCGAGGTCTCTCCGATTGCATGTTTCCCCAAACTAAGCTTTTCATGCAGGTAGCAGCTAGTTCTCCCTTTTCCAGTCCGCGGGTCGCCGAAAAACAGGACACGAAGAACACCTGCCCTTCTCTCACCATTAATTATGATCCACGTTGGGCTAACCCACGCTAATATACTTGTTAGCTTAGCCTCCCTCCTGCCAGCAATCCGCGGGTTGTTCTTCTCCGCTAAGCGGAGAAGGCCATCTAGCGTTTTATAGTTGCTAAAATATGAACGCAATTCATTAACCTCTTCGTCTTTTAGGCTGAAATTTTTTAAGAGGCCATTGAGGGGTTCTACCCTCAGTCCCAGCAGCTCAACGTTTGCGGTTAACGGATTAACCGCTAGGTAGCCTGTCAATCGGACATCCTTCTCGCTTGTAACCTCGTCAAGGAGGTAGGCACGGTATTCCCGCGCCATGTTGTCCTCAACCTTCTCCAATGACTCTCTGATGTTAATCATGTAGAAAAGAGTCATTGGTTGGACCGGAGTGACGCTTACTTTTCTATGCGTGCATTTCCCAACGTTATGTAAACGAAATAGTTCGATAGCTTTAGCCCTCGCCTTACTCTCGTTACCTCGCAGGGCCAAAACCTCGAAGAGGATTAAAGGCTCCTCTCTTAAATTGATCTCCTTCTCAGCTCCGCACTCCTCGCATCTAACTAAATACTTTGTGTAAACCGCCTTAGCGGAGCTCTCCCCTGAAATGAAACCCTCGACACTGACAAGCCTACCAATATACTCAGCTCTTAAATTACTGAGAGAAATAGGTAGGGGATTGTCCTGTTCGTTTTCCGCGTAGATTAGTGAGCCACATTTTGGGCAAAACCTCCAATCCCACTCCACGCTGGCCAAGCAGCAGGGACAAATTTTGTCGCCCTCCCCCCTTTCCTTTAGTATTTGATTTGTTAGTTCTGTCAAGTGCGCTCCCCTCTCTGGCTAAGCGCCGCCGGCCTCTGAGCCGCCTTATTCTTTAACATAGCCGTGAAAAAGCTTCTCTTGTCAAGATCCTCAATGACAAGTTTCCTTAGATACTCAGCGATAGTTATCCCTTGGCTAGCCGCTAATTTTTCAACAATCTCGCGTACATGTTGCGGCACGGAGGTCCAAAGGAGCTTGGTTTTTTGAGGCATTTTTGTTCCCCATCAAAACATTTATCTGACACATAAAATATTCTTTTTGTGTCAGAAGGTGTGCCAAATGTATCGTGAGGTGAAGACTCTAGAGAATCTAGTGAAAATTTATTATAAGATTAAGGAAAGGCTGCTCACCCCTGCCGAATTGAAGGAGGAGCTTTCAATCAGCCATAAAACTCTTTATAGATGTTTAAGTTGCCTTGAGGGAATGGGGCTCATCCATAAGAGGGATGAGGATGGCAGATATGAGGTGATCAGGGAGTGGCAGGAGTTTAAAAATGAGAGTGAGTACCGCGTTAAACTTGAACATTCAAGGCTGCTGCTTGGGAGAATAATAGACTATGTTAAAGGTGAAGAATTGCGGGCAACGTCTTTGATGGGTGATTATGTGAATGAATACTTGATCCAACATATTAAGAGCGGCTATCCAGATATTTATGAGCAATACTGCGATTGGATGAAGAAGGAAGATCTACTCAAAAAGAAACGTAAGTATTTTAAGAAAAAAGTCAAGAAGATTGCGGATGAAAGGGGCATTAAACTTGTAGATAATTTAGCGAGGGCGGGGGATAAAAGCTTATACTGTTATCATTTGTTAAGGGTCATAGAAGGCTATCTTCAATCTAATGAGCTGGATAAGATGAAGATTATATGGAAGGATGATTATGTATGGGATGAATATCGCGGATTAGCGCTGACAAAGGATAAAAGCCTTATAAAGGATGTTGAGGAACTCATTAGGAGCGCTTTAAGTTCGGCTGACTTGGCTAAAGCGTTTGGTCAAATGAAGGGTGCTGAAAAGCATAGGGATGAGGCATACTTCAATTATAGGAAGAGCGTGGAGTGGCTCGCATTAAAAGTTATGCATGGCGAGCCCCTTAAAGGAATCTGCGACGCCTGCCCCAAAATAACTATTGGGAGAGAGAAGCCATAGTATCTTTTCTCTGCTTGGGGATCTGACTTAGGAGTCTTCCTGCGTTTCCCCTTGGACGTATCGCCGGCAAGACGAGTTGGGCAATAAACCAGGCTAGCTCCCAAGCCGGGTAGGTGCTCCACTGTCTGCAGAAAATGCATGTGCCTGAGCACCACAAGCCGCTCATGATGCCGCTCTCTGCGCTGGACAGATCTATGGAGACGCCCCACATCCGGCAGAGCTTGCATGGTAGTGTTAGCTTGCCGCTCTTCAAGGTAGAGCTTAGTCTGGAGAGCCTCGAGATCTCGCCTCTAAGCGCATTCACCTCACCCCAAAGCCGCATATACTCCTCCATCAGCTGCTTCACTTCCCGCTCCCTTGCACTCTTCTCCCTGCTGAGGTTAGCCAGCTGCCTCTCCAAGGACCCTCTCTGCTCGATAAAATCTCTGAGCTTATCGGGGCTGATTCCCATCTCCGCCAGAGATTTCCTCCACCTCGCCAGGTTCTGAATCTCTTTGGCGTTGAAGCCTAGAGCCTCGCAGTCTTCGATGAACTCAACTAGGCTGGCAACCCTCTCCATTCCCAATTTCTGCAACCTCTCTTGGGTGCTTACAGCCCTGTTTAATTCTTGGCTGATTTGGGAGAGCTTCCTCTCAGCCTCGCTGATCTCGCCCTCCAGCTGAGCCTTCCTCTCCACGAGCCCTTGGATCTCCACCTGAACACCTTTCGCCTTCACCTCCAATTCCTCAACTTGCCTTCTTTTCTCCTCGAGGTCCTTGACCAACTCCTCATAAGTTTTTCCAGCCCGCCTCTCTAAATCCATGAGCTTCATGGCCGACTCCACGAATCCTTCAGCCCCCACTCCCTTTTCATGCGATATCCTTTGAACAAGCCCAACATAGTTATCTAAATCTTCTAGGCTCACTCCAAGTTGATTTAACTTTTCTAGGAGTTTACTGCCCCTCACAGCGTCAAAAATGGATAAATTGTTTTTCTTAAGAATAGCGCTCAGCTCCCTCAGCTGGTCAAGGTCTGGAGACACCTTCTTCAGCTCATTTATGTAAGTGCTCAAAGCCCCCAAGCTCATCCCAGTTTCAGCGCATATCCTCCTATAGCTCTCGCCCTTGAGCCAGAGCCTGAATGCCTGATCCTTAACTGCCTTGGGTATCTCCCTGCCCACGCCTCCCGCCTCCGTTCACTTTGTTCGTTCATTCATAGTGTTCATAAATGTTCATAAGGATGCTATATATTTTCCTAAGAACGAGAGCTAAGCTGGGATCTAACCAGCTCGTTATAAGATGCCTGAGCTAATGCTGCACCTACATGAGGGGAGGGGGCCCCTCGACTTTAGAGAGATTAAGCAGGGAGAGGAGCATATAGCGTATGGGTTTTTGCAAGCTGTGATGTTGAGGATATGCCGCCTGGGGTCATAAGCAGGTTTAAGCCGCGCATATCCTATTTCATAGAATAAAGCCTAAAGATATGCAGGGGCAAAATGAGACAGCACAGCATCCCAAAGGCACTTAATTTTCGGCATATCTGGGTGCAAGCTTTCTTTTTAAACATTTTGAAAATTTGAAAAAGAAAGACAACTACATGTATTTGTCTCTTTACATTTTGGCAATTTTGTTAAATCTCGTGTGTTGAAAGAGAAGAAAAGCTGTAATGGCGGAGGATGCGGCTACGTTATAGTCAGAGGAGAAGAAGAGCTTTTAGCCCGGCTTGAGGACGGCTATGAGCTCATTAGAGAACTGGCAAACAACAGGTTCTTGTTGAAGGCCCCCTGAGCTTTAAGAGTAAAAAAGATATAAAAGAAATAAGGTGATGGAGGAGGACTCATGAAAACCTTTTGGATGGGTTTAATCCTAGCGATCTATGGTGTGATAGTTTTAATAGGCGCGGCTGTGGCTTGTCCAGCAAAGCATGCATCGATATCCGTAAGCGTATTCATGATATTGACTGGCATATGCTTCGCAATTCTAGGGAAGGACTTGGAGAAAAAGGCTGAAGCCAAATAGCAAAAACCTAAAACTCTTTTTTCTCTGATACCCGAGTATCGCCCTATTGTCCATCCGCACCCTCATGACCAGCCCTGAGTTCGCCGCTAAGCCGTCCGCGAGGTTAACCCGCGTGAGCGATACTCGAGTATCGCTGGTCTTGAGTTAGTTAAAGCCTCGCGAGTGAGGGCTTTTGCTCCGTCTCTTATTCGTAAAACATATAAACGTTGCGGAATATATATGTTCTGAAGGAAGAAAGGGTGAGTGAAGCCAGCGAGGAAGTCGTAGAGTATTGGCTGAACGTTGTTAGGGGCTTCTTCACCATTAGGGGTTTGAAGGTAGGTAATAGGGAGATAGACTTTCTGGCGGTTAAGCTTGATGGTGAGGACCCGATCCTAGGTAGTAGGGCGCACGTTGAGGTTCACGTAGCCGCATATTCTAGAGCCATAGACAAGCCCTACTGGCCCCCATCGAGCCAGGCGGAGCGGCTCAGTAGGAAGTTCCACGAAAAGCACGTGATGAATGAAGTCGTTAAAAGGTTAGGCGAAGGCTACAGGAGGGTTCTCGTCCTGGGAAGCTATGGAAGATATAAGCCGGATAGCGCGGCTAGGACCGAGCTAATTAGGGAGTTAGAGAAGCAGGGGATAACTGTAGTCAAGTTTGAGGAGATTTTAAAGGAAGTCGAAGGGTCAATAACAGAATCCTTTTATACGCGACCTGCGCTGCGGATGATTCAATACTACAAGTACATACGTGAATGGTGATTCTGGGCAAACGCTTCTTAACTATTACCTAGCCCGCGGCGGAGATCTTAAACCGCTCAGAAAGGAGAAGTGAACGATATTCGAGTATCGAATTCTGGCTCTGTTGAATCTTTCGGTGCTCTAAATCGATGTTGATTTTTCGGTGGTGCTTAAACAACCCCAAGCTCCTTTAAACCCCATTACCTCTATAGCGCTCCCTTCCTCGACATCAGTTACCAAAACAAGCTTCGCTTTTACCATAGAGTATCGTTTTAACTGGTCGCTTGGTTTAACCTCGATTAGAACATACTCACCGCCCGCATCTTTTACCCCTTCTCAAAGAATGGGCAGTGGAAGCATATGCTTGCGCTTGGCTTTAGGCTGTAGACTTTAACCCTCTCTATGTAGAAGAAGCCTGAATGCTCCACCTGCCTAAGCTCAAAGAGCTCCTTTGCTTCATCGCCATATATGCCAAGTGCACGACCATTACTTCGGCATTACTCCGGCAATTCATTATTTTGAAGAAGACATTTTTCCTTATCAAAAGAGACAGCTATTGTATATTATAGCGTCTTTTTCCTAGTAGTATATTATATCGCGTACATTTAATATGCCTTTATTTTGAGAATGGGATTTTCAGAAGGGAAGGGAGGTTTAGGGGTTAAATTTTTATTATTAAGTAAGAATGCATCCTTTATTAAATATTAAACTATCTGTTTCTCGTAAATCTTGCTCTTTGAGGGCGATAACATATTGGACATTTTTTCCAATTAGAGGGAATAATAAATAAGCCCTCTTCTTTATGTATTGGACAGTAAAATTCCCTTAGTACACCGCCTAAATTATGCCATTTTATTTCAGCCACTTTAACGTCTTTGATTATAATTTCCCATAAACAGCCCTTCAAGCCTTCACGTCCTCCATAGATGAAACCAAGATTTAAGTAGTTTTTTGGTTTATTTAGTTGTGCGTAAAGTCCCCAGTGTCCCTCTATATGCAGAAGAGCATCGCTACGAACAGTTCTATAAGCATGTACTAAAAATATTGTTTTGCCGTTTACTAACAAGGGGTTGGAAGTTAATTTAATATCCTTGTTCAGCATATAAACCACACTTTTATCAAGAAGGACGCCGTTTTTACTGCCAGCTTGCCTTAATATCTCTTGGAATATCAACTCTGCTTCTTTTGATATCCGGTCTAGATTTAAATTTCTTGCCTCCAAAAGATCCATAACAAAGAAAATGTCCCAGTTGCCCAAAACAAAGAAATATTTTATGCCAAGTTCTTCTAATAGCTTGAACATTTTGACAAGGTCTTTAAAAGCTCTTTCAGCTTCCTCAGGACCCGGCCAGTCTGCTATATCCCCAGCTATCAATATGTAATCCACGCCTTTAAGCGTTTTTATGAAATTAACTGTTTCTTTAAAAGCATCTACATTGCCATGAATATCTGAAAATGCGACTATTTTGATATCATAATCTTTGAAAACCATATCTTACCCGTGTTAATCTCCGCGCCTAATCATTTCTTAGGCTTCATTCTTATAAGCATAACGGAGGCGGAATTACCTTTATTTTCATTTTTTCCAATTAATAAGTTTTTATGGGGCATCATATAATAATTTATTTGGGGTTAATGAACGAATATTAAGTGCCCGGCATGTGGCGTTGAGTTTTCTGATAAGCCTTTAAAGATGTGGAGATTTAGGTTTATGACGTAAGTTGTTATGAGTGCCCGCGTTGCAGGACAAGATTCAATGTTTATGATAACCCCAGATCAAGATTCGTAATATTTAGGAAGAGATCTAAACAAGCATAAAAGTATTTTTAAAGTTCTAATTTCCTTCTCTTTTTATAAATTTGTCAAGCTGCAACATCCGCTGACCAGCACCTGTTTTTTGTTTATTCTTCTTTTCTTGTCGCTTAATTTGTGGCATTTCAACGGTTCCTTTTATCGCAGCTGGTTGAGGCTGCTCTGTCCTTGTTAATCGGCGCTCCATCATTATTTTAGCAAGAGTTCTTGCAGCTTCAGGCAAGTATTCTGGAAAGCGCAGTATCTCTGCGACTCTATTATCTATTTCAGCAATAATGCTATTCCATAGTTTCATTATATTCTCCATAGTATCTGCGCCACCAAGCCTACGAGCCTCAGCCTCAAGCTCATCAAAAAGAGAAGCCAATAACTCAATATCCTCCTGTCTTAGAGTCTTAACGTTTAAAATGGGCAGCTCTTCAGCATGCTTAACTTCAAGAGCTGCGACACCCATTCCTGTTATGCGAGCCCGAGATTCGATGTATAACTGTGGAAAGCTTGAATTTAGATATGATAATAATGCTTTTATTTCGTTTTCAGCCAATTCGATTTTTGGAGTAAATGTTATTATTGCATCATATGTTACTACTGGAAATTTTTGTAGAATAAATCTGGTTTTGTATTGTGATTGTCTTATTGCCATTATTGGTGCTTTTTCTACTCCGCCGAGGTCATACCAGCCATAAAAGTATCGTCTCTGTTTTTCGCGTTCTTGACAGGCCAATGCCTGGCTACAGATTTTTCCTCCACCTCTAGTTTTTCTAATTAATGTCCTGCATTCAGTTTCTCCCCAACGAATATAATCTAGAGCTTGCTTCGGTAGTTCATTCCGTGGTTTATGGCATATGAAAAAGTAACAGTTAGCTCCTCTATCTCGTAGCTTTACCCAATCTTCCTCGGTAAATGTGAAGTATGGAGCATACTGAGATCTTGTCAGCGCGGGATATATAAAATCTTTTAATCCCCACCTCTTAACCTTCTCCTCATTAAGATAAAAAAATTCCTTGGCACCAATATCTGGTCTTCTACCATGCTTTAATGCCCACAATGAATAGCCGTAATTACCTCTACTGGCTTCAAATAATTCGCCCATTTTAATTGTTTTTGCGCGTAGTTCCTCCAGAATTTCTTCTGCATTAAAAATGAAGTTTATCCACTTCTGATCTTTTGGTAAGCTCCCCTGTCTTACAATGCTAATTTTATAATAACTTCCTGTTGCCATTTTTGGGTCTTTAATAACTTGAAGAACTTCGTCAACTTTCAATGACTCGCCTTTTGGTATACTAAGATACATAAAGGCAATGCTGTTGTCTTCAATATTTTCTCCCTCCAAAGGCTTCTCAAGTAAAATGATGCAAGCCCCTACGAGAGGCACAGGGAAAACTCTCGCTGCCACGTCGATTAAAGCCTTAACTTTAAAATTCTCTAGCAGAAAGCGTCCGAATTCCACCCCATAGTCAGTTTGAAGCCAACTGTCAGAAATGATCATGCCAAGCCTACCACCTGGCTTTAAGAATTCTTTTGCCCACATAATAAAATGCACATAAATGCCTGGCTCCTTACCTCTTGCCACATCAGCGTGAAGGTTATATTTGGTTAGTATCGCGCCCAATCTACCCTTAATACTCTCCTGCACAGCTCCGGGGATCTCCGTCCACCGAGTATATGGCGGATTGCCAACTATAGCATCGAATCCTTCGGGAGGCAACCTTATAACCTTATGTTTTACACCCTCCGTTGTAATCACAGGATAGGGTGACAAAACTTCCTGCTTAGGCACAATTGTAAAGAAGTCAGAAAGGATTATATTTGCCTCCGTAGTCGGAGCACGCACGTTCTTCATGGCTAAATTCATCGCCGTCAATTGTGCAGGAAATGGGTTAATATCAATAGCATAAAGCTGCCTAAGGATCGAAACATGCACGTCTTTAGAAGGTATCCTCCTACGACCAGTTTTTAATTCAACTAAGCGCCAGTAAGATTGAACAAGAAAAGTTCCGCTCCCGCATCCCGGATCCAGTATACGGTCAGATGGAGACCTTATACACCACTTAACAATTAGCTCAGCGATTGGTGGTGGCGTATAAAATTGTCCCAGTTGATGTCTTTCCTCGGCTGGTATTAAATCCTCATAAACATACCCGATAATATCTCCAAGCTGTTCAATTTCGATAGTGGAAAGCAAACTGATAAGGTCGTCTATCTCCTTTCTTGCTGCAAGCTCATCTGGCAAAACAATATGATCAAACAATCCTGTATAGAAAATCTGTTCGAAATCTCCAGTAACACGAACAGCTTCATCAAAATATCTTTTCAGAGTAGCCAAATATTCGTCTGACGAAATATTAGGATTAGATTTTAGAATAGGTTCCAGTCTTGGCAAGGGATAAGATCGTTCTAAAACTTTATAGAAAATGATTTTATTCATCAATACATAAGTCATCATCCGAGCTAAAATGGGGGTTTTACTTGAATCTTCACCGACAATATCTGAAAGCCCATTTCTATAGCCAGCTCTCAGAGCTTCACGATTTAAATTAGCGGCAAAATTGGAGTCTTCGACTAGTCTTCTATATAAGAGGTCATTAACGTAATAAGAGCTAAGAGAATCAACAAAATATCGTAGACTACCAAGGAGCCAATCTCCCACAGTTCGACGCACTTTTTCCGGCAGAACTTCACGCTGCCAAATCCTACAAGCCACATCAAGCAGATGTTCCAGAAATTCCTCTCTTGCTGGTCTTTTTTCATCCAGAATATAGTGCGTATGAATTAAACGTATATAGGCATCAGGTTTAAGAGCAAATTCATAATCTCCACTTTCAACAGACTCCTTATCTAAGTAATCCCAAGGTTTATCTACAGGGCCAAATAAAACTAGTGCATCCCAGTTAGCTGTTGCGAATAATGGTGTGACAGGAAGATTAAATTCAGATTTCGCTAGAGCAGCATAACTTAGAGCTTGCCCTATAACTGGACGGCCATAAGGATCGAATTTCTCCTCTACTTTCCAGTGACCAGTTCGTTCTATTTTACGCTTAGTCTCAATAATCAGCACAGGGACATTGTCTAATTTTCTATACACTACAATATCAGCCTCTCTTCTCCCAATAGGAAAACCAGATTCTACATCGAGTTCTAGACCAGCGAAACGCTTATCACTTACTATCCTTTTTAGGATCGTAAAAAGCTCATTCTGAAAAGGGCGCTCTCGCTTAAGCAAAGTGTCATCCCTCAATATTTAATAGTAGGACAACAAAAATAATAAATTATGTGGCAGCTGCACTCCTATAAACGTTGCATTAAATGTGGATATCATTTGCAGCCAATTTTTCCACCGGGAGGAAATCTTAGGTTCCTAAGCTGCAAAAACCCGAAATGCGACTTTATAGTCTCAGAACCACTTATTTCAAGTACTCACGATAAGCTTCCCGTACCATACTATGATGTTTTAAAAGTGATTGAAAATGAACGAAGGGAAGCAGAAAAGAATGTGGTTATTATAGGACAGGGACGCATTATTGACACTAGTATCAGCAAGGATAAAACCGTAAACATTGCTAAAATCGAGGTTAAAATAAAAGAAGATTATATTTTAAGACCCTACGACTCCGTATTTTTTGGCCAGACGCTCGGAATCGTAGCTGAGCAAACAAAAGACTCATTAACGCTTTTATTTGATGTTTCTAAAAATTTGCCAAAGGAGGCGCCTCTAAAGATAGCCGAGCCACTTATGCTCTACGATTCGGCTGCGGCGATCCTCCAAGAAAAGGCAGCAGGAGATGGAAAGCATGTTTCTAGGTTTGTGCAAATTCCCGGTTTATTGCCTTTAGAACCTTCAGGAAAGATCGATGTCTCTATCGGGAACTATGACCTCGACCAAGAAAAGCAAACCATAGTAAAGGAAGTAATATCGATGCCTAACTGGGATTATATCGCTATAGAAGGCCCGCCTGGTACAGGAAAAACTACAGTAATAGCCGTTGCTGCAGCAGAGGCTCTCCAAAGAGGCTATTCAATTCTCATAACCTCACACGCAAATGTCGCTGTAGATAATGCATTAGAAAGAATTCTTCGGTTAAACGAGAATCTAAAAGATGAAATTGTACGAATTGGGCACCCTGCTAAGGTCTCTAAGACAATAAGACCATATATTGATAAACCTCGCCCTGACGAAGGGAGAAAGGATTGGCTTACCCGTGTTATCCTAAGAAAACGCATAATTGGAATGACTATAGCTAAACTTGCCGTTTGCGACTTGATATATGGACTAGATGCTTTATCAAAGAATTTAGGAAGATGGCCGCTTTTTGATTATGTCTTTATTGATGAATCATCAACAGTTCCTTTATGTACAGCAATAATTCCAATCTATTATTCAAAGCGGTGGGTTATTCTAGGAGATACACGCCAGCTCCCACCTATTATTAGAACCTTCCACAAATATGCTGGCGCTTGGTCATTAATGGAGTTAGCTTCCGCAAATCAAGAAAAGACGCGAATGTTAACAATTCAAAGGAGAGGAAATATCGTAATTTTTGAGGCTATAAGTAAACTCTTTTATCAAGACAAATTACGGCATCATGAAACCGCGTCTCAAAGTTCACTTAACTTATCTGTTAAAGTCGATGGATGGGTTGGGGAAGCATTAGAGCCGAAGAGACCACTAGTTTGGATACAAACAAGCTCTGGCTTCATGGATTGGTGTAAAATTAAAAGAGGCCGCATCGAGGGGGCATCTGGTGCAAATCCTGTGGAGGCGGCGGCAGCTGTAAAGTTATATGATGCTGCAGTATCTTCTGGAGTCCAGCAGTCAAATATAGCAATAATAGCAACATATCGAGCCCAAGCAAACCTTATCCGCAAAGTATTACGTGAAGTAAAGAGGAAGGAGCCTATTGTTGTATCTCTTTATCAGTATAAAATAGAGAGAAGACGTGAAGAAGAATATGAACCTGAAGAAACAGAAGATTTACTCGACCTTAGACTGGCCGAAACTGTCGATAGCTTTCAAGGTCGAGAAAAAGACCTTATAATTTATTCAGTAACAGCGCACTTTGAGCATAAAGCCCTTCTTGACTACCGGCGCATAAACGTGGCATTTACAAGGGCTCGATGCAAATTAATAATCTTAAGTTCCCTTCAGTCAATAATACAAACGCCTTGGCTTAAATACCTAAAAAGAAAAGCCCATCAAATGGAAATAAATGAAGATGCTCTAAAACCAGAATTAGATATAGTAAAAAGCATACATAGTAGTATTTGTCGCCTATGATTTATGTTATTCTGCTAAATAATCTTTCTTTTGATGAATGAGAGAACAAATGGAAAAGCATATGGGCGTTCTCTAGAGAAGTTAAGCTAGTTGCGAAAGCGCGATATGTTTGAAAACCTTTTTGCCTCGCAACACGCTTTCAATATATTGTGTTACAAACATAAATTGCTGCGGTGAAAATATGAAGAAGCCTATATGCTATGTTGATGGGAGAAAAGTGGACAATAAAGACGTTGAAGTATTGCTTACGCAGGAATGCGTAGACTTCCTATTTATGCCATGCTGGAAATCTATGATTAAGATACCGGAAGAGATTGTGGAGACTGTTTTTAGAGTGTGCACCGAGATAGAGACAAAGGATGAGACTTTCAAGTTCAAGATTATACCTAGCTACAAACCAGATGTGAAAAGGCAAAGGTGCAAGCTATTGGTCATTTACAGCCCGACAAGAGACCAAGCCTATAGGAGGGCTGGCTGGATAGTAAGCAAATTCGGCCTAAAAAGCTTCAACCGATTGGAGAAAGGCTATTATTGGGTGGAAGAATACCCCTCAAACCTGCATGTGAGGAAGGAAGGGGCGTTGCTTCCTGATCCATACTCTAATGAACTATGTAATAAAATTAAGCAGGTGTTAAGACTGTGACAGCTTAGCGGAGCTCTGAAGGCTTAACGGCTTGCAGATATAAAATCTCAATTTAAATGTTCAACTCATGGACATAAAGTTTATAGCACATATCGCTTATATTCATAAGTTGAACAAAATCAGCTTGTCATTCAAAAACATATTACGAGCATGCTCGTAATAAAATATTTTTCAAAAATAAAGCTTAAGAAAAAAGGAAATTTTGCGGAAGACATCGCCACGCTACGTTAAGTTCAAGCAGCTTCCATTAGGGTTTGCATCCTTTCTAATGTTTCGCGCTAAACGTTGAACACTTTTTACATCAATTATCCTTGGTTTCTCGGAAACAATAAAAGGTTTTTAACATCTGTTAAACCCCAACAATGATCCATAATGATGCAAGAGCCCCATAAACACTGAGAGAGGATATCTAGAGCTCATCCAATTCAAGCTCATGACGGCCTAAGCTCAAACGCTCTATATTAACGGCACATTCTCAAATAAAAAATGGTGGATAATACAAGGGCCTTTTTACACTCGGTTTTTCTTCAATTAAAACCTCAATAGTACAAGTCTCTGGTCCTGCGGGGGCAGTGTAGAACTTTGATCCCATTGTCGACCAATAGCTTCTCTATGGTTGTAAGGAGCTCGCTCAAGCCGTCAAAGAAATATGGCTCAGAGGCTTTCACTCCATGAGCTGCATTAGCCAATAAACGCACAGTCCCAATGTCCCAGCACACCTTTGGAACGACCTTCCCCTCTGTGTTGGCTATATTATCAGTAAAAAAGGCGACCCTGAGCTCGATCATCCTCTCGCCATACTTGGCTTCGACCTCACCCCTCTCCTTCTTAAGTCTCTCCCTTAACTCACTAAGCACGGGCATCGCCCATTTGATGGTTGTGCAATCAACTTTTTTAAGGTTTACTCCTCACTAGCCTGCAAATAAGCTGCAGATGACGAAAAGCGTTAGTCTTCCCTACAGTTAAAGTAGTGGAAGGAGCTCAACAAAGTAGCATTTAGTATGCGACACTGAGAGCGAGCTTCCTCTAGCCTTCGAAGTTACATCAGCAGACGTTCATGACAGCAAGATGCTGCCCATAATGATGGAGAAAATTGCTAAGATGGGCTTTAAGCCTAAGTACGTCCTAGCTGATGCGGGCTACGACTCAATGAAAAAACGCAGGATAATAACTAGCTATGGCGCAGTAGACGTAATAGCGCCGAACCCAAGGAGAGAGGGTAAAATGCAATTTACTCCAAGCAATGAATGGTCAATAATTTATAGGAAGAGAGGAGATGTTGAGAGGGTCTTCTCAAGGCTTAAGGAGGAGCTATGCCTCAAGATGGTTAAGGTTAGGGAGCAGTGGAGAGTAGTAGTCCACGTGGTAATCTCATTAATAACGATGCTCTCAATAGCCTTAGTAGCAACGAAGATGGGAAGAAAGGCCTAACAATAAGGATAGGCGCCTTCAAGTTTTAACTGCTATATACCCATAATTTTCGAGGACAGATTCAGCTCCAGAAAGGTAATCCTTAATTATTATAGCCTATTGCCCTGCCTTTTGACCCCTGCGCCCGCTAGAAAACAAAAAGGTGGAAGTATGCGGGAATTTCTAACTCAATCGTCATTGTTATGCGGATTTCCGTATAAGTATTCTTCCAGATGGAAGAACGGTTTGCACATCCCATCCTTCAGCCAAGTATTTTTCAAGCTCGCCTTCATCTATAATCTTTTTTGGATCCATGCTTGGATTCTCCCTCACTTTATACTTTCCGAGGCCCAGCTTCCTAATCTCATCCATGGCCTCGTCGACGGTCCTATACTTTGCGAGCGCCTCCTCAACCCGCTTTATCTTCTCTTCTGGAAAGCCCAGGAGCCTAACCATATCTAAAATTTGCTTCTTCCTAAGATCCTCGGTTAAGGCTTTTTTGGATGGGAAGAATTCTATCCTCGCATATTTTCTCCTCATCTCCTCTATCTTCGTCTTATCATAGTATGTGTCCTGGCTACCTGGAAGTATGTGCCCCATAAAGAACTCCTGATCCTTGGTATCGAGACCTGAGTTCCTAATAGACCTCTCAAAAGCCTTCCTCAGGGAGTGCGGCGTTATACACCTCCACTCCTTGATCCCCACAGCTCTCGCAGCTCTCTTAAGCACTCTTTCCGGCGCACTCATATCTAGGGGAGTATAGGGCCTCCTATCTTTAGGCACCCTCCTATCGTCCGAGCAGAAGAGTATCTGGTCATCATTTAGAGGCCCCAGCTTTCTCTCCCTATCTGAAAGATATGCCTTTAAGGCCTCCACAGCCTCCGAGGGCATGAAGACAAAGTAAGGTATCTTGCCCTTGCATGCTTCTGGCACAATCATCTTCATCTCCGGATAAACCCTGATCAGCAGCGGAACTATCCCGGCTTCAAATTCCTCCCTTATATCGCCATACCTTAGGGCCCGCAGCGTCGAATTCCTTAAGCCCGTTGTATAAAGGGCTAGGAAGAACGCCCTCCACTTCAAGTTCAGCCCCGCCTCATTCAAAATCCTATAGATCTCCTCGTCGCTCGGAATATACTCCGGCCTACTCCTCTCCCTAACGCTAACGTAACGCCTCTCTAAGGAGAGACTGCACTTACCCCCAACCCTAAAGCCGTTGCACATAAAGAAGGTCTTAAGCTCCTCCATCCTCCTATTAGCAGTCCTAGGAGCCCTAGCGGAATCACAAAAATCCTGAACTAACCTCTCAACATCCCCCTTCCCCAAAGAGACAAGCTCGTCTGGAGATAACCCCGTAAACCTAACGAACTGAGCCAAGGTCTTCAAGTAAGTGGCCCTAGAGCCCTCACTCCCACTCTTCCTCCTCAAGTGCCTGAGCAGATTGTTAACGCTCTCATACTCACTGCTCCAACCATTAACCTTGAGAAGGTCCTCCCACTCCCTGCGCCCACCCATCAAACCACCCGTCCATAAAATAAAAGAGATGGGCTAGATATAAATACTCCGGAAATGGTGGGCCGGGAGAGATTTGAACTCTCGACCTTTCGGTCTCTGGACAAACCCCTTGTTTATCAGCCGAACGCTCTAACCAGGCTGAGCTACCGGCCCTCTCTAAATAATTTTTCATTTGACCCCTTGTTAATAAGGATTTTTCCTTTTCGTGGCAAAGTTTATTTACTTCAGGCTCTACTTTGTTTCATTGGGTGCTTGCGTTAATGTATAAT
>JAWBXL010000027.1:0-18393 GCA_038867895.1 Bathyarchaeia archaeon
ATTCTTTTATTTTCATGTGTAAATTAAGACAGAAGAGGAAAATTTGGATCAGTCTCTTTAGCCTCTAAGGACTCTATTTACTTTCAATTCCTACAATTCTCTTCATTATAAGATGGGCTGTTGCAAGATCAGAAAATTTAAAAAGGAAAGATGGGCTAAGGAAAGGAACTAGCAGAAGCATGTCCACTACAGAATTTGAGCTCCCATCCAGCTTTGTAACAACTCGATAAGACAAAAAAGAAGGGGGATTTGCGGGAGATTTCTCCAGTCGTCTTTGGTTCGAGTCCGTCCGGCGGCGCCACAACCGAACCTACGATGCTTTTACTTCCTTTTCCAAAAATATTAGTAATTCCTTTCAGACGTCAGAGCGAGATCGCTATGGCTCTATTACCTGTTACTTATAATAATTTTAAGCCCGTGGTGGGATAGCCTACAGTACGCTAAAAGAGAATAAAAACTCAGAAGCATCAAAGCGCCTTATGAAATATACTAGGGTTACTAGTTTTAATAACTTTAGATCCAAAGAACTTACTAACTGGTTATATAATCCTATCATAGAGGGAGTTTTTCTGCGCTTATTACATTAATCTATGGAAGGGAGTTCAAATCTCTCTTAGCATCAATCTAGATGAGCGATGGAGGAGTAAGACTTTCTAATAAATAGACGCCTCTTTCACAGACAGCCAAAAATTTAAGTAACTAATAATATTTTAATGGTTGATTAATTTGAGCTTTAAGTTTAGTCTATACGCGGATTGGGGTTATGAGTTTGAGAAAAACAATAAAAAGAACATGTTTTATTTACCGGTTTCCGATAAGGTTCCTTTAAAGTCTGTTAGGATCAAATCTTCTGGAACTGATAAAATCAGCATGGTGATAGAAATAGATATACAAGAAGACAAAAAGAAAGGGCAAAGCAGTCCCGCAGAGAACAAAAAGCAAGAGAGACCTGGTCTTCAACAAAAAGGACATGATGCTGGAACATGGGTAGCGCCTGGAGTAACATCGGTGGTTGGGGGAACGATTATTGAACTCAGCGAAACTTCTCTTAAAATGAATATTAAAGATTTATTTCAGTATTTATGTGGTAAAGTATCTTGGTTTAAGAGTTGGTGTGAGGCAAATAGAATACCCGCGGAGATTCGCTATGAAGGGCTTAAAGAGGTGACCGTGAAAAAAGATCAGAAGATTGGGTATGAAATAGCGGTAAAGGAACAGGGAGAAGAGATTAATGTTCTGGCGGGAGGTAAATGGAGATTAGGCATACCTGGACAAGAAATCAAAGTTAGCATATATTATAGTGATGGTAAACCCATGAACCCCGTTGAATTTTTCAGCCTACTTTTCTGGCAGGAAGAATATGATCCGGTCTATAAGGGTAAGTTGGAAGGTGAAAAGTATGTGTTCGGCGATCTTAATAAATATCAATTTGAAAGCTGGAGTGAATCAAAGTCTCATCCGCTTATAAATAAGATAATGACCAGCAAAATGAATGGGGACTCAGGGACACCTAGGGATGATAATTGGATGGGGCTGAGGCCTCCCTTAAGAACCTATAAAAGGGTTGAATGGGAGGCGAAAAGAGAGCTCGCTTTACATTTTAATAGTTGGCAAAGAGATGGTAGTGTTGAAGGACGGATCAAAACCCCTAACATAGAAATGAATGTCGGAAAGGGAGGGAAAGGATATAAAGGTTATTCTAAGTGCAACATTTTTGTGGGCGAAATGGCCTATAGATCGGGATTTAAAACGTTTATCGCCTTTGGGCGCTCCCGCTCCGGAAAAGACAAATTTTTCGGCCCTGATGAACTAACTGAGAGACAAGATTTTGGGGAAAAAGTTGGGGACACGCAATCTATTCAAATCGAACAAATTAACAATGAGATTAAGAATGGAAAATGCATTATTTATGCTAGGCCCAAACATCCATATTATGAACGTGATAAAGATAATAAGATGTGGGAGAAAGAGTTAATTGGCCATGTTGTTATATTAAAAGAAATTATAAAAATCAAAGTATTGCAATTGGAAACCGTAAAAAAAGGAGAAAAAATATATAAAAAAGTAAAAGAAAAGGAGGTAGAAGAGGAAGCTGGAAACGATATTGAACAAAAATTTGATCTCGTCGAAGCATTTGTTATTGATCAACATTGTGATCATAGGAGTCATTTTGCCCCTCGCAGGGTAGGAGGTAAAAACGCATTTATGCTTCTTAGTTCGCCTCCGAAAAGAGGAGTTTTTATCAAGCTTAATCCTGACGATGATCCAAAATTAGACTGAAGTAAAAGGCAAACTAGTTTCGGAAGCATTCGGGCATCGATGCCTACGCGCTCTTAAGGGAGGTTATCTCCAGAGGAGTGATGATCTAAAGATGGATTAATATTGCCGCTAATTACGTTAGGGCATTTAGAGGATTTTGTGAAGGCACTAACCTAGTATTTGTTTATTATGCTTGGCTTGCTCCACATTCTCTACAGAATCTCGCTACTTCAGGTATTATTGTGCCACAGTTCCTGCAGATTTTTGTGTCAACGCCAGATGGTGGAGCATTACCGCAGCTTGGGCATATTTTTGCTTCTAGGGGCATTCTCCTGCCGCAGTGCATACAGTACCTCTTCTTTTCCTTGAAAATAACCTCTGTCCTAGCGTCCATTAATCCTCTCGCGCTTGCCGTGACAGACATTGTTCCAATTTTAGTCGAGGATGTAAGAACGGCTGTAGCCGAGGATTTACCTTTTGGAATAGTGATGGAGCCCGCTATTTTTCCATCTGTTGCGCTAAGCGATACGCTTATATCTCTATCGGCTGGTATTTGATTGCCCTGCGCGTCAACTAGCTCTACAGATATATTGGATGAGGATTCTCCGTCAGCGAAAATCTCCTTTGGGTCGGCGGACAATCTAAGCCCTGATGGCTTAGGCTTCTTCGGCCTCCTCTTGACATACGCTATTAATGCTACAGCAATCCCAACCGCCGCTATTATAGCGATTAAAAGTTCCATAGTTATTAGGGGCGGAGAAGGTTCAACAGTTATTAGTAGTGTATCGCTTTGACTAGCTAATGTTGAAATATCTCCTCCCCAGTAAGCCCTTAACTCAAATGAGCCCTCTGACTCCGTCCTCCAATTGTATGCATAATGCCCCGCTGCATCGGTTGTTACTGTGGCTAATGTTCTCCATGTTGTTTCACCTTCTCCTCTCCACTGTATCATTATGGATGCGCCTGAGCGGGCTGGAGATAAGTTTCCTTCGATGATTACGGTGCTACCAACTTTTGTTCTAGTCTGAGATATTGATATGGATAAAGTGCTAGAAGATAACTCAATGGTTATTGTTTGAGTGCTGCTTTGGCTTGGTAAGGCGTAGGCGTCTCCCTCCCAGATAGCTCTTAACTCAAATGATCCAGCCGTATCTGGTATCCAAGAATACGTATAGTGCCCCGTTGCATTGGTTAGAACCGATGCTAATGTTCTCCATGTTGTTTCGCTCACATTTCTCCTCTGTATAATAATTGGCACATTTAAGCGGTCTGGAGAAAGCTTCCCGCTAACAATTACTGTGCTACCAACATTCACTCTTGTTTGAGATAATGAAATCGTTAGTGTGCTGCGAGATATTATGGCGTATAGCGTGTTACCGAATACAACATAAATCTTTCCATCGGCAATAGCTGGATATGTTCCAGCATCTTTAGCGCCGCCTATAGTGATATCCCAAACCCTAGATCCGCTAGATTGATCTAAAGCGTATAGTTTACCATCGCTTGAGGGCACAATAACCATCTCATCTGCAACTGCTGGCGATGCCCATATTTCTTTGCCAATATTATACTCCCATATCTTTGCACCAGTAGATTGATCCAGGGCATAAACCTTACCATCAGCAGAACCGATAAAAACCTTATTATGGGCAATAGAAGGCGACGCCCATACTCTACCTCCTGTCGTATATTCCCATACTACTGATCCAGTGTAGATGTCAAAAGCGTATGTTTTATTATATGCTAGGGAGCCTATGAAAACTCTGCTGCCGTATACCGCAGGAGAGGAGGAAACATACCATCTGCCATCCGAGACTCTCGCTTTCCATATAGCTGCCCCGCTATATTTATTCAAGGCATAAAGGTATTCGATTGAACCTATAAATAGAAGTTCCCCCGTAACTGCGGGCGAGGAATACGCTATTACTCCTCCCGTAGCAAACTCCCATATCTTTGCGCCAGTAGACCCGTCTAATGCATAAACCTTACCATTAGTAGAACCAACATAAACTCTGCCGTCAACAACGGTGGGTGATGATCCTATCCCCGAACCTGTATCGAATTCCCATATTTTTTTGCCATTGGCCTGATCTAACGCGTAAACCTTACCATCAGTGGAACCAATGAATACTTTGCCATCGGCAACTGCTGGCACCGCCCATATCTCTTTGCCCGCTGTGAATTCCCATATTTTTTCTCCAGTCGTTTGATTGAATGCATAGACTTTTTTATCAGTAGAGCCTAAGAATACTTTTCCGTAAGCCACAACCGGACCCCATGATTGACCCCCCATCACATAATTCCATAATATGGTAGGCATTTTTGGGACCGGGCTTTCCGTATAGCCCGTATGTTGAGGGTCATGGAGATACGTGGACCAAGGATAATCTGTACCCTGAGCCTGTGGGGCAGCGAAAGTTTTTGGAGCACTTAAATTTTGGAAAGACAATACTGAAATCGATAGGGCCAAAAGGATGGAAAGAATACAAAACCTTACCGATCTCTCCAATTTTAAGTTCAAATCTTAGGCTTCCTTTAATATAATACATATTATTTTTAAAGTCATCATTATTTAAAATTTATCATCATTTATGTTAATTGTACATTACTCTTAATGAAAAGTCTTAAATACGAAAAATTGACAACAATATATCCGTCTATCTGTTCGATAGATAGTTGGTGGAATTATTGTCTAGAGTTATACCGGGCGTGGAGATTAAAGTTGTAAAGGAGATTATACCGCCACCGACGTATCCTTCTGGTGTCGTCGCGTTAATAGGGACTGCTGAGAAAGGCCCAGTGTTAACGCCTGTCCATTTGAGTAGCTGGAGGGAATATGTCGAGGTTTTTGGCTCAAACACCGAATACACGCTGACGAGAGATGCTAGGGACTGCTTTCAAAACGGGGTCTTTGAGGTTGTCGCCATCAGGGTGATTGGTAAGGGCGGAGAATACGCATCATTAGTCCTAAAAGATGTTAACAAGGCAAAAACAGTTGAGCTTAAAGCAAAGAAGATTGGCTTCGCTGGGAATAATATAACGGTTAGGGTGGAGAATGGCACACTAGAAAATACTGTGAGATTAATCGCGAGCAACGGCGAGACATTTGAAGTATTTGATAATCTAGTTATGGATCCAAGCAGCGAAAGATACCTAGTCAACTATGTGAACCAGCATTCAACCCTCCTATCAGCTACGGATCTTAAGTCTCCATCGGAATTTCCAAAGAACAATCCAGCTGAAACTGAAGAAAAGCTGAAAGGAGGAAGAGATCCGGGTCCGCCGAGTAAGGAAGATTTTGAAGCCGCCCTAGAGAAGCTTGAGGCTGAGCCATACGTGGATATGGTGCTGGCATGCGATATATCGGATCCAGAGATCCACGCGTTTATAGAAGCTCACTGCGCAAACATGAGCAAAGAAGCTATGGGCAGAATAGGCATTGGAACAGTTGGTAAGGGTGAGGATGTCAAAGATATTGTTAAGCGAACTGAAAAGCTGAGCAGCGACAGATTTGTCCTCGTTGCCCCATACGGTATAGCAGGAGCAGTCGCAGGCTTAATCAGTAGATTAAGCTACTTTGAGTCCCCAACCTTCAAGCCGGTTAAAGGTATCTCAGAATTAGAGAGAAACTATACTCCATCCGAGCTTAGGCAACTTCTTGTCGCGGGCATCATGCCGTTACAGGCTCAGAGGGGACGGGGCATCGTGGTTGTGAAGGGAATAACGACAAGCGGGGAGCAGATAAGCGTCGTTAGAACCACAGACCACGCCGTGAGACTTGTAAAAAGCATAGGTGAAATGTTCATCGGCACATTAAATAGTCCAGCTGGAAGAACAGCCTTGAAAGAGAAACTCACTGAGGTTTTAATCCGCATGGAAAGAGAGGGCGCGATTGTCCCAAGCGCTGATCTAAAGCAGCCAGCTTTCATGGTGGATGTTTACTGCTCAGAATTAGATTTCGCCCAAGGCATAGTGAGAGTAGACCTGGCTGTGAGGCCTGTCAGAGCAATAGATTACATATACGCCACGATCGTTGTTCAAGCGTGAAAAGGAGGTTGGTGAGATATGTCTATTATGGTTGTGTCGGCTGCAACGAGTAAGGTTATGATAGACGGAGAAGAGGTTAAGGGAGTTCAATCCCTTGAGTATAAGGTTAAGAGGAGGCAGGTAGATATTGAGAGCATTGGTAGCGGCGAACGCATAGGCGTCGAATCTGGTCTAGTAACTGTCACCGGAACCCTGAGAATCAGATCTCTGAATAAGAAGCTCGACGACCTACTGTATATGCCTGTTCCAGTCCCATTCAGCCTTGTTGCGGAGTTAAAGATGGGCAATAACCTTGTTAAAAGAATAACATTTGACGAATGCTACGTTGACGATAAAAGCTTCGAATTGGGTGCAGAAGGGGTGGGCATAACAGTCTACAATTTTACGGCGACAAGGGTTAGAGAGGAGTAAAACTCCCCTCTCGGATGTGGGCCTTAATGAGAAAGCTCACAAAAGAAGATATATTGAAGGGAAAGAATAGGCGTGAAACCCTTTATATAAAGGAATATGATGCCGAGGTTGTAATACGCCCCCTAACGGACGGCGAATTATTAGAGCTCTTTTCGTTTATCGGAAACCTCCCCATGAAAGAGGATGGAACGCCAGACCTCAGCAAAATGGATGTTGCAACAAACTTTAAGGTTTTAAGACGTGCAGCTTCCATGGGCCTTGTTGAACCCAAATTGACCGTGGAAGAATTAGCTGACATGATCTTTGGGGTTCCAGAGTTTATAGGAGCAAAGGTGCTGGAGATCAGCGGGGTCGTCTCCGAGGAAGAAAGTAAAAAAAAATGATGGAAATAGAGAACTTCGTTAAAAGCCCTGAAGGACTGGAGCTATCAACCCTATGCCTTGATTACGGCTACAAATTGGCTGAGCATCCATCGGAGTTAACTAGGGATCAAATTAACTTCTTGATGGCGGCCTTAGCTTATAGGCTGAAGCAAATTAGTTACACTAGACCGCTGGAAGAGGGAACCACAAGAATAATATTCGAATAGCTTGGAGGATCCAGTTATTTCCGAACTTAACATGAGCGAAAAATTTTGCGGGCTTGTCTCCTATTTTAGTAGGGTTCTCTTTAAAATTTATTCCATCCATTCTCAATTCATAAGAGATTTAGCGAAGTATGCTTTTAGAGTCAGCAAACAAGTGCGCAGCTTTTATATAATGAGATTTACTGGTCTTCGGCCGCAATTAGCTACAGCATTGTTCAGAATCCCAAAGATTGAGGAGGAGCTTATTCTAAATTTAGGCTTTGAATTATTGAAGGTTAGGTTATCTCGCAGTTTCCTTCACTTTATGAATGTATCTAAAACTCTAAGCGACATAAGAAGCAAGCTGGATGAACAAGCCTATTTTGTCTATGAGAAAAGTCCTGTCTTCAAGGCAGTTACGCCGATTACTGCATCACTTCCAACCCCAGCTGCCCAAAGGGTTTACACGAAATACCCTGAAGCTGCTGGCGTAATACCCTATAAATACGCTGATATGGTGGGGTTGAAGGCTATGAAACCACTCAAATCTTTTGGTGAAAAGTGGTCTCAGCATAATATTGGAGCCATCGAAGTGGCTGATAGAGTATATGTGAGAACGGAGAAATTCCATAGCCTTCTGGAAAACCGTTTGAATGGTCTCATTAAACTTGTAAAATCGCCTTATCAAATCCCCATATATTCTGTCTCTACGAGGAAGGAGATTTCTGAAACAGTTGCCGAAAAGACGCGGCCTACGAGGGCAAACATTGGGTATTATGAAACCAAGGGCATCATTTATATGACATATCTCCTAAGCGAGATGATGAAAGAAACTTTTAAGCCAATTATTCAACGCTCCTCCACAGCATTTGTTAGGCTCTATATTCTTGCTCAAAGGAGAAGAAGCATCTCATCATCCTATGAAGCATATGTTGAGAAGATAATTTACAGCAAAGCCCTCTCGCCTGAGCCTGCATACCTCATGGATTTGAGAAAAACTCTTGAGTCTTTCTTTCACTCTTCTACACTATCCTTAGCGGATCATACACGTATCTTCTTAGTACCCTTGCTTTCTCGAAAAGCGCAGTGGAGTGAACCCCTATATAGACTTCACTCAAAGCTTTACGTTCAAGCATACAGAAAAGCTCGGCGTAGTGAAGTCCATGTCATATCGCGAGCGCTCAATAGGAATCTATTTCCATCATTGTTTCCCAAGATAAGTAGGTCATTAAAGATTGAGGAAACTGAAGAGCCATCTACTTTACTGGAGCATACGCGTATATTTTTTGAGGCCACAGCATATCCTTTAATGAGCCAACTATTCTCCTCAAAAGTAGAATATCTTCGCCCAGTTATCTACTTCTTTGGAAAAATGGTGGAGTTATCTCGTATTTTTCCGTTAACAGAACCTCTGACTAAAAGCTTCGTCGGCGAGAGCTTTAAAGAGGCTGTTAGCGGTGGTCTTCCCTATCTAGTGGAACATTATCCTACTGTAGGTCATTTTGCGCATGAGATTAAGCCCGTAACTTCTCATGTGATTAAGTTGACAGAATATTTGGGGTTTATGGAAAAATCGCTGGATACTATTTCTCCTCTGACTTCAAGTGTTAAAGCGATTTTTGGCGACATGCTTCCTCTAAAATTTGACCTTGAAAGATTTGTTAAGTGGGTAAGCGAGGGCTTAACTGCGCATATTTATCCCGCAATAAGCAGGCCTTTACTTGAGACTCAGATCCCATATGGAGGAAGGGTAACGTCCTTCCAATTGCTGAGAATGCATGAAGTAGCATCTATTCTCCGGATGTTTTCATCCATGTCTCCTTTATCTTCAGAGAGGGTTAGGGTGCAGCGTCCAATAAATATAATGGTTAGGGTTGAGTCTACGGCTGATGAGGGTGATTTAAGGGAGCTGGAAAGGAAGATAGTTAGAATTCTGCGTGAAGAGGCTAGGAGGTATGGGTTAAACATATGAATGTTGAGATTGATGGGATACCGCTAATTAAGCATACTCGGGATCCGGATACTGGGGCAACTAAGGATCTGAGAAGCGTCTATAACATAGAGATTAGTGAGAGGAGGCGTATTGTGGAGCATAAAATCCCTGGATTCGAGGGAAGCATCCTACAGGATTTGGGGAGAGAGCCAGTCACTATATCTTTTGAGGGCATAATATTTGGCGAGGGGGCTAGGGAAGACTTAGAAATAATTAGGTCAAAGTTTAAGGCAGGTTCTCCGGTTCCATTTTCTTCAGACATAACTGGTATAGCTGAAGTAAACCAGGTTTTAATAGAAGACTTGCGGGTTGAGGATGCGGGCGGCACAGTTAATAGATACAGATACCATATGGTTTTGAGGGAGTATATTATTCCCCGAGAAGAGGAGGAGCGGGCTCCAAGCCAAGAGGAGGAAGCCGCTGAAGAGGTTGAGGAGGAAACTGACGAGGCTTTGGCATCAGTCAACTATGTAACTGGCAGGGTTCTAGACGCTGATGGAAACCCCAAAAGCGGCGTATCTGTGAAGATATCCTGGGAGGGGGGAGAATACGTTGTTAAAACTGATGAGGAAGGTGTATTCAGAAAAGATAACTTGGAGCCCGGTAAATACATGATCACGGTCGACGCACCAGAATATGAGGGTATAGTAAAAGAGGTTGAAATAAAATCTGAAGAAAGGGGTAGAGGCTGAGAATGTCACAGCAGAAAAAATATGACGTCGGCACTTTCCAACCAATACTATTAGCGCTTAGAAACAAGCTGACTGGAGGAAACGTGAAAGTGGAGTTCACTATTAGCGTCGGGGGTTCAAACTATAAACCCAATAAACTCGGAGACTGGAATCTAGGCGAGTATCTAAGAAGTTTACAAGGGCAGCAGGGCGGAAAAGTAGAATTACAGCTTACGCCAGATGGGTGGAATGAGGAGAATTGGGGTGGGGATAATCCATCCTCTTGGGGAGAAAAAATCTCTGAAAGCGAGATACCGAATGAAATGTACCGTCCAGCAACTATGACAATAAATATGCAGGATAATAAAATCCAGGAAGTAAATATATCCCCCCCGAATTTGGCGTTTATATATCCTGGTAGTAAATCTAGACCGAGTCAAATAGATGAGAGCGTATGGAATCAAGCGCTTAGCGATACAACAAAACCCGCAGTCTTAGTACTTTTACAGCCAATCTGGATCAAAGCGGCTAACTTCTCTGATAGACCCAATAACATTCAAAGTCCTACATTAATAGTTGTTCATCACACAGGAGGCTCACGAATTGGACCTACCATAAACACTTTTACACAGAAGGGGGGAGCAAGCGCCCACTATATTATTGATACAGATGGATATGTTGTAAAGATGGTTATGAACAGTAAATGCGCATGGCATGCAGATGGAAAGAAGGGTTCTTATTGGGAAGGAAGAAAAAATGTTAATCATTTTTCTATAGGAATCGAGATTGTTCATGAAGATGGACCAAAAACTACAATGCGTAATAACCCATTCACGGAAGAACAGTATAAGGCTCTTATAGATTTAATTAAGAAACTGCAAAAGAAATATAGGATTTCGCAACACAGGGTTGTAGGTCACAGCGATGTGCAAATTCCGCCAAGTCATAATTGTCCAGGTCCGAATTTCGATTGGAAAAAACTAGAAAATGAAGGACTTGGGTTAATTCCGAGAGAAAACCTCATTTATCCTTTTGAAGAGGATTTCCCCATAAGAAGAAATCAAAAAAGTCAAAAGAGACTACTTAATGATGTGATAAGTGCTCTAAAAAAAATAGGCTATTATATTCCTGAAGGTGCGAGTGAATATAGCTCTGAAGTTGCTCAAGCTGTTCATATGTTTAAACGGCATTTCTATGCTGGTAGTAGGAGACCACAAGATAAATCATGGTGGGGCATCGTTAATGGAGACGTTATAAATCATTATGACTATACGATGATTATGTGGGTGGCAGATTACGTAGAGCAACAGCAATAATGATGGACGTGGTTTGCATTGTTGAAGCCCTCTTACAGGGTGCAAGTTGAATCTGATGTTTTTGATTCCTCATCTATGTGCATAGTTGGTATTGAGATTATTAGAAGCGTGGGCGTCTCCGCTGGTAGCTGTGAGATATTATTTAATATAAACGATAAAACCTCTAAAATAGAGGAGGGCGATGCTATCCTAGTTCAGATTGGATATGGAGAAGAGTTAAAAGATGTTTTTAATGGTTTCGTCGATGATGTGGAGAATGAAATAACAAGGGTAAGGGTTTTAGGCTTAGATTCAGCTTCAAAACTTCTTAATACGAGAGTTAATCAGGTTTACGAGGGGCAGACGGCTGGCCAAATAGTTTCAGATCTGGCTGGAAAAGCAGGCGTAAGGGTTGAGGAGGCTGCGGACGGAATACGCTTCCCACAATACACCGTGGACGATGGAAAAAACGTTTATGAGCATATGAGGGATTTAGCCGATAAATGCGGCTTCAGCCTCTACATGAATGTGAAGAACAAAATAATGTTTAAGAAGTATGAGAGGAAGGAGCCTCATATTTTAGAGTATGGCAAAAACATAATTCACATAGAGGTCGACAAGCATGAGCCCAGATTCACTCAGGTATCAGTGCGCGGCGAAAGCCCAGCAAGCTTTAAGGGAGCAGATAAGGCTCACTGGCTTACAAAGAGACTTGTGGAAGGCTTAGCTGGAAGTGGGGGGAATAGATTACTCATAATAGACCCAACAGCAAAAGATAGAGATATGGCCGATAAAATGGCTGAAGCGAAGCTCAATGAATTAATGAAGACGCTAACTGGAACAGCAAAGATAATTGGTGACGCAAACATCGACCTATGCGACACCATTGAGATCAGGTGTCTGAGGCAAAATTATTTGAATAGTGAATACCAAGTTCGAAGTGTGGAGCATATCTTAAACAGGAAAGAAGGTTTCATAACTACAGTAGGTTTTAAAAGATGACGGGAGAAAGCGTCTGAATGATTGAAGTTATTAAGAAGATTGTTGAGGATGAAATTAAGAAATTGCACATAGCTGAGATCGGGGTTGTGACATCGATATTCCCTCACTCAAGCGAAAGCGACGGAGACAACTATGAATGTAATGTAAGACTGAAGCATAGAGATCTTGAATTACGAAGGGTTCCGGTTGCAACCCAGCATATAGGCCTAGCTCACATACCAAATGTTGGGGATCTAGTTCTAGTGACTTTTCTTAATGGAGACATAAACGCGCCAGTTGTAATAGGAAGATTATATAATGATGAGGATAGACCTCCAGTTAATAAAGAGGAGGAGATCGTTTACAAACCGCCATACTCAAAATCATCCAACTTAAGAAGAATATATTTAGAGTTTCCCGGAGGCATGATACTTTCGATAACTGATGATGAAGTATCCATTAAGGCTGGTAGAACAACCCTTAAAATAGATCGGAACGGAGACATAACTATAGAGTCTAGTGCTAAAGTAAACTTGAAGGCAAACCAAGACATATCGTTATCCGCAAACAACATAAGCATAGAGAGCCGCGGAAAACTCGAAATTAAATCGGGCGCAACAGCTAAACTTGAGGCTTCAGGGACATTGGATATAAAGGGCGCACTAGTAAATATAAACTGAGTTTTGGTGGTTTACTTTGGGTCAGCCAGCGGCAAAACAAGGCGATAAGATCGTTGCAACAGACACTCACATAGTAATGGTGTCAACACCAACAGGTCCTGTCCCGACACCGATGCCGCATCCCTTTAATGGGATAATTAATGGAAATTTAAGCCCAAATGTTAAAATTATGGGTTTACCAGCCGCTACAGTTGGGAGCACAGCTCAGAATATGCCGCCACACATCCCGCAAGGTGGATCTTTTCAGAGGTCTCCATCAAATATGGCCATAATCCAAACTGGAAGCCAAACAGTTATGATAAATGGTAAGCCAGCCGCTAGAAACGGGGATACCGCGACTACATGCAACGATCCGGTTGATCTTCCTATAGGTAAAGTGATAGCCGCTGGAACGGTTATGATTGGATAAGAGTGTTTGGTGATGTTTTGATGTCGAGTAGTCCTCTTGGAAGCGACCTAAAAATAGTTGATGAGGAGGAGGGAAGCGATCTGGCGTTAAGCCCGAGCGGGGATCTGGAGATCGTAAAAGATGAGTATAATCTTGGGCAGGCAATAATAAGTAGATTGAGAACTCGGTTGGGCGAATTGGCGGATCTAGGTCATCCAAACTATGGTTCTCGCCTCTATGAGCTAGTCGGCGAGCCGAACAATGAGAGGACAAGAGAGCTTGCTAAAGCATACGTGAGAGAGAGCGTAATGCGCGACCCCAGAGTTAAAGAAATAGTCAACATATCCGTTAAACCTCATAAGGAAGATAAGCGCCGAATAGACATAGAGATAACTCTTCTACCAATCGGTCGGAACACCGCGTTAAATATCGTTTTTCCATTTTATTTGGAGGTCATTTAATGTCGTTTGTTAAGAAATCTTATGAGGAGATAAGGGATGCCATACTTGCCCAGATAACAAAGGGCATAGTTAATGAAGAGCATATCTATGATGTTGATAGAACGAAGTACAAGCTGGAGAACACGCCTGTAAAAAGCATAGTTAAAGTTGAAGGGGTCATGAATGGTGCTCGTCACATGTTTAGGGAGGGCGTTGATTATAGGCTTGCTGGCGATATGCTGGAGTGGCTTCCCAAAGGAGATAAGCCGGATAATAAGACGCCATTCTACGTGAATTATATTTTTGGCACCCCCTCAGGGATCACCGACATAAACCCTGGAAGCGTTACGAGAACTATAGTGGAGGCAATCAGCAGAGAAATAGAATTTCTCTATGAACAGCTAAACAGGGTTTATTTAGCTGGCTTCATTGATACGGCCAAAGGAAGCGCCTTGGACCTAGTTGTCTCCCTACTAGGAATATCGCGTAAACCGCCGGAGCACGCGGCTGGCAAAGTCACTTTTGGAAGGAGCACAGATCCACCGGAGATTCAAGTAAGCCGTGAGGCCCACCTATATGATGGTAAGACAGTCTATGAACTAAATGCTCTTCCAATAAAAAGCGTGAATAAAGTTGAGGGGTTGTCATCCGGCTCCTTACATGTTTTTCAGAGAGATAAAGATTATGCCGTAGTGGAGAGGGGGATCGAGTGGCTGGTAGACGGGAGAAAACCTGATTATAACACTATGTTCTATGTAGATTATACAGCATATGAGCGGATCAAGATACCAGCTGGAATTAAGGTTTCAACTTACTCGCCTAATCCGCGGGAGGCTAAGGTGTTTGTAACAACTGAGGAGCGTTTTCTTGAGAAAATCTCTGAGGGGGTATGGGAGGCGGATGTTCCGGTGAGGGCCTTAACACCTGGCACAGCGGGGAATGTCTATGCTGGTATGATAACAGTTATGCCCCAGCCACTAATGGGAGTAGAATACGTGATCAATAGGGAGGATATACTTAATGGAGCAGAGGCCGAATCTGATGAAGATTTAAGAGGCAGAGCGAAGCGCGCCCTTGAAGTGGCTGGCAAAGCAACATTAACATCTCTGGAGGCAGGGGTGAGGGGTATTGAGGGAGTTACGTGCGTTCTCATTGAGGATATGCCGGATGGTGTTCCTGGCATAGTAAAAATAATTGTGGATGGAGGAGACGAAAAAGAGATTAAAAGAGTCATTGAGGATATAAGAGCCGCAGGCATAAGGGTGGAATTTTTAAGACCTAAACCCGTATATGTAGATGTCTTTTTAACGGTAACATTAGAGAGAGAAGCGGAACCATCAAGAGTAGGGAGAGAAGTAGAAAGCAAGGTGATAGGATATATTTCATCTCTGAAAATAGGTGAGGATATAATATATAGTCGAATTATTGGAGCGGCTTTAAGCGTAGATGGGGTTCATGATATAAACGAGGTTACTATAAAAGCATATCGAAGGGATGGAGAAGCGATTACAAGCACTAAGGCAAACGTAGAAATAAGCAGTGAGGAGAGAGCTACTGCCAGAACCATTAATGTTTTGGTAAAAACTTTGGGTGGAAAAATTTGAAATGAAGAGAACCAAGAGAATTTTGGATAGATTTCCCAGCTTCTATAAAACTTGGGATGAAAACTCCCGTATATTCAAGATAATAGGTGCTGTGGGAAAGAGGCTTGAGGAGGCGGATAAAGATACTAACATAATATTGAGGGCGCACTGGGTTGATACGGCTTTTGGGAACGATATAGATAGGTTAGGAGCCATATTTAATTTGAAGAGAAGAATGGGAGAAGAGGATTCAGAATATAGAAGCCGCCTAAAGAGGGCAATAATGGATTTTAAAGGTGGAGGGACTGTGAGCGCCATCCTATCATCGGTTAAAATGACCCTTGGATTACCGGATGATTACCCAATTGAACTCGTGGAGAACCCCCCTGTTACGGTAGAAAAAACATTGGAGGTGAGAACGGGAGACGCATGGTTCATGTCGAGCAATAGCGTTCTTGACGCTGTCCCAAGCATTACCATTACAACTGAGACAACCAATATGGTAATCATTAATCCAACAATCCTTAATGTTGACACTGGAGAAAAAATATCTTTTAGTGGAGAAATTAAGGCGGGGGAAGAGCTGAAGATAGAGGGCGGTAAGGCAACATTAAACGACGTAGATGTAACTGAGAGACTTACAGTAACCAGTTTTCCGAGACTGCTGAGAAAGGGGTCTACATGGAAATATTCTGAACAGGTAGAGGAAGCAATCGGTAGATTTGATATTTCAAGTTTTGATGAATCTATATTTGCGGTAGGCATACCCACAGCTAAAATAACTTTTAAATGGGTAGCCTATCAACCCGCAACATTCGAGATCAAAATACCGAAAGAAGCCGTCTCAGGAAAAAGGGATTTATCCATTTTAGAAGAAGTTATATACGCAATTAAGGCTGCTGGAGTTAAAGCAATAATTAGAGTTATTTAAGGGAGGAGATTATTTGCCAAAATTTGAACCTATAAAAAGAAAGCCCGGCGAGTTAATTAGATCCGAGGATTGGAATAAGATTCAAGATGATATAAGGGCTGATCTAGAAAGGTTAGAGGAGGAAGTGCGGAATTTAAGAAGGTATGTGGACAGTATGACGGAAAGCGTCGTGTTAACGAATTTAGATAGCCCGACAGGTATACCATATAGGCTTGATGAGGATGTCCCCGGTGAGTCGAGCAACTATGCGTCTAGCGTTGTTGGATATATAACTAGACAGTGGGTTATTGAGAAGGGGAGGACAGGGGAAATATGCAGATTTGGAATACTATCCCACTTTGATATACTATATTATTGGTCTGGGGCAGATAATGGCGACAAAAAGACTTTAGAGATAACTCTTGAGTATGTTGATGGAACGAGGCAAGTAATAGGCGGCATATTTATTCATGAATGGACTAAGCTGAGACCTAAAGGCTCGGATAACCCCTATATTGAGTATCTCTTATCTCCGAATGAACGCGTATGGTACAAGTATGAGCTTAGGAACCCAAATCCGGATAAAGAGGTAAGGTATATAATCTTCAGAAATATTAACGGCGAATGTACGCCGCGAATAGCTAATGTCATCCAATACGTGACTAGAATTAAACCTCTAAAAACCTGAAAATAGCAGTATATGTAGGCGGTTATAAATGATTGATAAAATTGAAGAGGCAATAGTTAGCGTACTGCGAGAAAATATTGAGGGGGTTCCTAAAGAGAATATAGGAATGAGAAAACCAGATCTTAGTATAGCGGTGAATTTGCCAGCAATATCAATTGTGAACGTAGAGTTTAAAATTGAAGAGATTGGAATCGGAAGATCATTCGCCACAAAAAATAATGAAGTTGAAGAGCGCTTTAGCGGAGATGGAAAAAGAGTCAATTATACTCTCAGCAGAAAACCTTTAAAACCAACTTTAATAGTGGAGCACCCTCCGGGTGAAAGAAGGTTAGAAAATGCTGACTACTTTGTAGACTATGAGAATGGGTCAATTACTTTTCAGGTGCCGCCGGAAGAGGGCTCAAATAACATATTAGTTAGGTATCTGATTCCCGCCGAAATAAAAAGCGTAAAGCTCATCATGAAGTATCATATTAATGTTTGGGATGGAGATGAGCTCCGAGCAAATAAAATAACCTTTAGTATTATTGAGGCGCTGCTTAAAAGAGAGGAGGATCTTAATCTTAGGGGCGTGATGATTAAACCAACTGGTGGATTTAGTATTCCAGCGGATAAAACGCCTAAAGGAGTTTATGGAAGAACTATAGAATGTTTATTGGAGACATATATGCAGGTGGAAACCCCGCTTCCTAGAATTGAAAAAATTGAAATAAAACAGAAACGATGACCAGCGAGTTTACATTTTACATAATAGTCATCCCACTTCTTTATGTCGATAAATCTGGTGTGGCGAATCTCTTGGCTTTAGCTGGTAAGCACGCTAATATGTGCATAAATCTAATGTCCTCATTTTTAAGTGTTAACGCCATTCTAAACGCCTTTCTCGGAGCCAATATATTTAATTATATGGTTTGCTGTCGCTTTATTTAGGCGGTGCATATGGTTAATCTTTGGCGTGATATTTCGCCCGGCGACGATCCGCCTAATGTCGTTAATGCTGTTATTGAGGTTGTTAGCTGGTCTAGAGATAAGTACGAGTATCATAGGGAGTGGGAGGCATTCGTGCTTGACCGTGTCCTCCACTCCTCAGTTGTCTTTCCAGTCGAGTACGGTTTTATCCCGCAGACGTGGTATCATGATAATGACCCACTTGACATAATGGTTTTATCTTATGAGCCGCTTGAGGTCGGGTGCATAGTTAAGGTTAAGCCCATAGGCGTACTAATCCTAGAGGACGAGGAGGGGGAAGATCCGAAGATCCTTTCAGTGCCGATCAGAGACCCGAGGTTCGATGGGGTAAGAGATCTATCAGACATCCACCCGCATAAGCTGGTGGAGATAAGGGAGTTCTTTGAAGTCTATAAGAGGCTTGAGCCGAGGAAATGGGTTAAATTCAAATCGTGGGGAAACGCCGAAGAGGCAAAGAGACTAATAAATTATGCGATAAATCTCTTCAAGAGAACCTTCGGGTAACCTTACAAT
>JAWBXL010000028.1:0-16951 GCA_038867895.1 Bathyarchaeia archaeon
AAGGAAGAACATGTAGGGCGATGGGTTAATCCTCCTAAGATTCAAATAAAATCTCTCGAGCCCGCCTCTGAAGCCCGCCGAAAACCTCTTTGACAATACAACTTGAATGACGTCTCCGGAGTAAATGTATTCTTTAGCCCTTTCTATCATCTTATTATAGCGGTCACCCTTGATATTAACCTCTAGTGCAGTAAAGTCTAGGCTTGAGATCTCCGCCGGCTTACTAAGATGCTCTAGAATATCATTGTATCGGTCTTTACCCCTATAGAAGTAGAAGGCTTCGTGACTCTCATGATCAAAGATTAAGCCATCATTATATATTCCCATTTCAACATCTGGGAAGCCTAAATCGTCTACAGAGGTGTTTGGCAGCCTCTCCCAATAGCGTACGGCATCATAAGAAATATACCCGACCCCGCCGCCAACATACTTAAAGGCATTTGATGGGGATCCAGCTTTAAGCAAAACCTTGATGGGTTCGAGGGGGTCGCTAACCTTAAAGCGATCACCACCGATAACGGCAATATTCTCCTTAACGCTAACAACCATGTCTGGATTAAAGCCGATAAAGGAGTATTTGGCCGACTCCTCCTGAGAGCCGCTGCTCAGAGACTCTAGGAGGAAGGCATTTTCATAGCGCCCGCAAATTCTTAAAAATATATCAACTGGAGATCTATACGGTATCTTTCTAAATTTTACAGGTTTAGAAGAGTCGAGGCTAATGAACTCTTGGATGCCAAAGTAGATCACCCATACGCGCTCACCCATACATGCATACATGACAGAACAAAAATGTATAAAAATGTACTATTTAAATCTTTTTTGTACAAAAAAGATCATTAACCCAATAATAAATATTGAAGCCAAAAACTAAAAGTAATAAGAGAAATGAGTAAAACAGAGGCTAAAGGGCGATTCTCATCTTATGAGAGGATGCTCTCCATAACGTGATCTTCTTCCTCTGGCAGCGGTATGCCCGTGACTTTTGCAGCCCTCTCTGTCAGCGCCATTAAATCGCTTCTATCAAGCAGGTTGATCTTCCATTTTCTTGCCCCAGCCATAAGCTGCTGTAAGCCGACCTTAATCCTATCCATCAAGTAAGTATACAGTCCAACGGCGCCCCATGGAACCTCCTTAAACCTCTCGCCGAGCATAGCCTTTAGGTCTGGGGTCGCTATAAAGAACTTTTCAGGTGTATTACCGAACTTTTCCTCAAATCCCTTAAGGTAGCTGCCCCTTCTCGGCCAGCTCTGCAAAGTAGGATGACTTCATCACGGCTGTTAGCTGCGCCCTTCCCATCAATACTGCTTTCACGTATGGTCCGTTACCAAAATTGCTTATTGCTATAGCTTTAAATATTTGGGTTTCGTCTATGAATCCGCCAGCCATAACTATGTCAGGCACATATCTGCCCTTCTTCCTTAAGATTTCAGCGCACTTTAACACCTGCGCTTCAAGGTATTTCTCTGCACTGCAATATCGCCTTAATATTAAAGTGTGACCAGTCTAAACCATAGTCTTTTAAGGAGCCAGCGGTGCTTCTACCAAACATGCTTGGATCCGGATAGATAGCTTCTTGACCTCTAAAAGACGATAGTGAAACCTCGCAGATGAATAGACAGTCTTTAATGCATAGTGGGCAAAGGCCGCTGGATGGACATGCATCCTCAACCCTCGTCCCTGTAGTCGACATGGCGTTCAAGTAGGAAGAATTTTTCTGCACTGGATTTGGCATATATAGACCTCCGATCAAATATCATACTATCATTTTTGTTTACTTATTCAAACTTTACGTTTTCGAAAAAATTTACGAAAAACATCCTCTTGGCAAAAATCCAATATAATCTTATGGTTTGCGCCGCAGCCAAATGAAAAATTAAGTTTTTGGTAGCCCGGGGGAGATTCGAACTCCCGTCAGCGGGTCTCTCCGGCAACCTAGTCAAATATTACCTCCAAAGCCCGCTATGCTTGTCCACTACACCACCGGGCTCCGTGGATGACGCGGCCAAAAATATTATTTAATGAGACGTGGTAATAACTTTAACGTCTGGTAGAAAAGAGTTTCTTAGAGGGCTTTAAATTCATTAAACCACTTCTCATATTGGGTCAGCATCTCCCTCGTTACGCTCGGTTTTCTCTTCTCAAGGATCTCTAAGAAGTCTTTCATGGTTATTGGTCTAGGCTCAGCCTTCATGTAATCCTCACAGTTCTCAAATATTTCGCTATTAACTTTTAATTGGACTGATTGGCATACGTCCATTATGTCGCTGCCAGAGAAGCCTTCGGTCAATCTTGCCAGTTTATCTAAGTCCACGTCTGATGCCAGCTTTAATGGTTTCGTGTATAGCTTGAATGCTTCTAGGCGCTCCTTATATCCCGGCGGCGGGACATAGATTCTCTTCTGAAACCTTCTTATGAAGGGCGGATCTAGATCCCAGGGCTTGTTCGTTGCACCGACAACATAAACCCTTAGGGGATTCTTCTTATCCAATATTCCATCCATCTCCTTGAGGAACTGATTCCTAACCCTTACCTCTCCGCCAATCTCAAACCGCCTAACGCCCACCAACGAGTCAATTTCATCTATAAAGATTATTACTGGTGAGCCTTTAGCCTCCCTTCTAGCAAGATCAAAAAGCCTAGCAACATTCTTTTCGGCTTCCCCAAGCCACTTAGACATTATGGAGGCTGCGTCAGCCGGTATAAATTTAGCCTTAATCTCATTTGCAACGGCAGCCGCCAGAAGAGTCTTCCCACAGCCAGGGGGCCCAAACAGAAGTATCCCTCTAGGCCAACCCAGCGGAAATAACTCAGGCCTAAGAGATGGGTATACGATGGCTTCCTTTATAGCCCTTTTCGCGTCTTCAAGCCCAACGATCTCATCCCACGTAACTTTAGGCGTCTCCCTCAATATCATATCCTCAAAATGGGTTCCCTCGCTGGAGGAGTCCGCGGTTGCAGGGCTCATGTTCAAGGAGGATTTAAGGACCTCAATCCTCTTTTTATATACTTCGGCTCTCTGCAGATATATTTTGTTGAGTTCGTAGTCCGGGTTCAGCTTAACAATTTTAAGCAGAGCATCCACAGCTTTTTGGTAGGCTTCTATGGCCAGCTCGCTTCTTCCCTGTCTATCTAGCGTTACAGCCTTCTCCGCATACTTGAGCGCCAGATGCTCAAGTTCTTGCGCGGCGCTCATAATCCTCCCTACATTTATTCAACCCTTATCATACCTTTTCTACTTAATGACTCGATAACCTCCATAATCTTATCTGGCGGCATGTTCAGCTCCTTAGCGCATCTCGACAGATTTAGCTCACCATTGTTGCGCTCAATATAGTCGAGGATCATCTCCTCCATAAGCCTACTCTGACCGCCGCTCTCAACATTAATTATCGAGCCATCATCGCCCACATAGGCTTCTACCCCATCAACTGTCAGGGCTATGCGAGGCTTAATGGCGATAGCCTTAGGCTGCTTGAGCATAGGAGCCTCCTCCGGCGGCTCTGGAATCTTTCTCTCAGTCTCCTCCTTAAGGAAGTCTAGCGCCTCCTTAAGTATCGCCTCGGTAGCCTCATCGCTCACTACCACGGGCTCACATTTCGCCGGGCTTATCTCAGTTGTTGCTAGCAGCTCATTTATCGAGTTTATAAAGTTGTTTAGCTCAGGCGCCAAGGATGGCATAACCTTAGCAAGCGACCCAATAGTATCTTTAACCTCGCTGAAAACTCCCTTAATATCCTGTAGTGTCGGCGTTACAGCCTTAAGCGTCTCAAGCCTCAATATGGCCCTCTCAATCGAGATCTGAATATTCTGTAGAATGGACATAAGCTTCCTTAATTCAGCAATTTCATTGGCGTAAACCACCGCCTTATTTCGCATCCCTTTATTTAGTGATGAGGCGCACTCGTTAAATAAATCATGCTCCCTCTTAGCAAGCTTAGCGTAGGCCAGCTCAAGCCTAGAATAGTATTTTCCAAGCTCACAAATGGATTCGATAAGCATTTCATTTAAAGATTTCTTTGATTTTCCGAGGAAGCCTTTAACCGCCGGAGCCACAGTGCAACCCTCACTGAAATATCTGATTTTTTACTTCTCTGTTATACGCACGCTTATTGTTGACTTTTGGTCAAGATTTATGTCTGAGACTATGCTATATTGAAGAGGCAGGCCTGAAATTCTCTCCTTAATCTTTAATAAATTCATCTTCTTGTAGGAGGCTGACTTTAATTCTTTTAGGATCGATATTAGTGATTGGCGGAAGACTTCGTCTCTAACGTTTCCTACACCATGCTCCATTTCAAGAAATGTTCTAGAGAGGTGAAGCATCTTAATTAGGTCTTCTTGCCGTCTTATCTCATCTTCCACCTCTTTTAAAAGGTTCTGCGCCTCAGCCCTAACCTCATTAATCGATTTATCTATCTCTGCGCTCAGGCTCTCATAAATTTCGGGCAATATCTCCTTGTTTTTAAAGAGGGATTCAAGTATTTCACGCTTCTTGAGCAATACTGGCATCTTCTCGCAAATCTCTTCAACCCGTCTCTCCACATCGAAGACTAGGAAAACGTCCTCCTGAGAGTACTTCAGTCTCTCAACAGGATATCTAACCAGCATTTCACTTTTACTTTCAATAAGCACCTCCCTAACATTGCCGGAGGAATCTATTATAAAAGACACTATTCTACCTATTTCCTTACCATTCTCATCCTTTAAGGTTCTTCCAATTAACGAGGGAAATACATTATTCATTATATATACCTCCAAAATTGATATTATTTAGTGAGGTCGCCTTCCTCAGAACTCTCAGCAGACTTAATAGATGGGAGCTCCGGGAACTTTTCTTTCATCCTCTGCTCAGCCACCAAGGCTGCTTCCCTGATAATCATCTGGGCATCATCGCTTGCAGCCTCAAAGTTTGGCGCTACGCCAGTGAGCTCGCCAGCCTCAATGATCAGGTCATTGAGGGCAGCGCCGATCTGATCGAGCTCCTTTCCAGCGTTTGGTAGAAGGTCACTTAATCCGGCACGGACGTTCTGGAGAACATGCATCGCCGGAGCTAATGTTGACACAACATTACCGAGCTGACTTACAGTTCTAAGCCTTAAAACAACCCTCTCAAGCGCTAATACAGCATTCATCATAAAGTTTGCCATTTTCCTTAATTCGGCAAGCTCGTTCGCCAGAACCCGCGCCCTCTGCATTTGGTGTCTGGAGTAGGCCTCAACAATTTTAGAGAAAAGATATTTGTCTCGCTCACTCAATCGATTCAAGGTATCCTCAATATATTGTATTTGAGATTCAATCCGTTTGATAGCCAATTCAACCCTATTCCTAAGAGGCTCTGAGGGGCTTAGTGCACCTTTAATGCCCCTGAGCTCACCTTCCTCCCATCTTTTAGCGAACTTCGTCGACATATATTTCACGCTCAGCCCCAAATAAATGGCTGAAAAACGAATAGTTTTAAACTTGTTAATACGCTTGAAATATCAATGCATATACACGTTTAACATGTCTTCACATATGCTTAGGCGGGTAATTATGATTGTTAAGTGTAAAAGTGTATGCGGGGTCAGCCATTATTTACAAAATAAAATCATTTTTCATGAGAAGAATTCGGGGCGCTTTGATATAATAGTGTAAAATCTTAGTTTTACCATGATGATCCACGAAAAAGCCTTTAATAATGGGGAAGCGAGCTATTAGTTAGCAAAATCCCAGCTAATTATTTTTGGAGGGCCCCTCAACATTTAATACTCTTTAAGTGGGTAATTGTATCTTATGGTGTTGAGGTGAGAGGATTGAGTTCAGCGAGGACATCTTTGGTCTCCGGCTTCTATAAGATGAGCATTGATGAGAGACTCAAGTTTGTTAAGGATTTTGCCAGCTTAACTGATGAGGAGGTTAATATGCTTAGGGCTTCTAGCTCACTTGACCTGGATCTGGCTGATCGGATGATAGAGAACGTTATAGGGATTTTCCCGATGCCCATGGGTGTAGCCGTAAACTTTCTGATTAATAGTAGGGACTATTTGATACCAATGGTTATCGAGGAACCCTCAGTCGTCGCTGCGGCAAGCTATGGGGCTAAGATGACGAGAAGCAGGGGCGGAATATTCGCCAGCAGCACCGAGCCGATAATGATTGGGCAGATACAAACCGTCAAGGTTAAGGATCCATATAGAGCTAGAATGGCAATCCTTGATGCGAAGGAAGAAATCTTGAAGAAGGCTAATGAAGACCACCCCTCCCTTGTTGCGGCTGGGGGCGGGGCTAAGGATTTAAGGGTTAGGGTTATTGAGACGATTAGGGGGCCGATGGTTATAACTGATCTCCTTGTCGATTGTAGGGATGCCATGGGCGCCAACGCTGTCGACACGATGTGCGAGAACGTTGCTCCGCTAATAGAGCGGATAACTGGCGGAAAAGTCTATCTTAGAATAATCTCAAATTATGCAACTGAGAGGCTTGCTAGGGCGTGGACAATAGTTGACAAGAGTGCTGTTGGTGGGGAGGAAGTTGTCGATGGCATAGTTGATGCGTACGCCTTTGCCGCTGCAGATCCATACAGGGCTGTTACACATAACAAGGGTATATTGAATGGCGTGATAGCCGTTGCCCTTGCAACATGTAATGATCATAGGGCTATTGAGGCCGGAGCCCACGCCTACGCCGCTAGGACCGGGCGCTATATGCCTCTCTCTGTCTGGGAAAAGAATGAAGATGGAGACCTGGTTGGCTCCATCGAGGTGCCTATGTCGGTTGGTATAATAGGTGGGGCGACAAGGGCACATCCAATAGCCAGAATAGCCCTAAAGATTCTTGGGGTTAAATCCGCGAGGGAGCTGGCTGAAGTGATGGCTGCCGTCGGTTTGGCCCAGAACTTAGCAGCGTTGAGGGCTCTGGTCGCCGAAGGCATACAGAGGGGCCATATGGAGCTACATGCAAGAAATATAGCGATAATGGCCGGCGCAACCGGCCATCTAATAGATGTTATAGCGGAGCGAATGGTTAAGGAACGAAGAATCAAGCTGGAGAGGGCTAAAGAGCTCCTACAGGAATATTTAAAGAGAAGCAATTAACTCTTAAATTCAGCCGATATATTTTATTGTGCGAAATCATTTCTCATTGGTGAGAGGTAGTGGCGTGACCAATCTCTTCTTCGTCGTCTCAGGAGAGAACCCGACTCTTCCATACTCTGAAGTTAAGTCGATCCTTAGCGCTGAGGGCTATCCATATAGGATTATAGAAGAGTTAACGCAGATTTTAAGGGTTGACGCCGACACCGACTGTGTCGAGGCTGTTAAATTCAGATCCGCGCTGGCTAGATACTGCTGCCTAGAGATATTTGCCTGTAAAGCCAGCCTAGATGAGATTGTGTTTAACCTTAGGGGGATAGACTACACTCAATTCCTAGGGGAGGACGAAAGCTTCGTTGTCAGGATATTGAGGATTAGAGGTTCGTCCCCACACATTAGTTGCATTGCATTAGAGGGAAGAACAGGCGAAATAATACTGGAGAACATGAGGGGGAGAGGCGTGAGGGTTGATCTAAAAAATCCAAACAAGACATTTCTCGGATTTTTAACAGATAATAACTTCATTTTCGGCTTAAAGCTCGCTGAATTAACCCGTAAAGAGTTGATAAAAAGAAACCCGAGTAGAAGGGTCTTCTTTCACCCGGCCGCGTTAACCGCTAAAATGGCTAGGTGCATGGTCAACTTGGCGCAATCTAGGAGAGGCGATCTGATTTTAGATCCATTCTGCGGAACCGGAAGCATTCTAATAGAGGCTGGGTTAATTGGATGTAGGGTTATAGGCTTTGATGTAAAAAGGTATATGGTTAAGGGGAGCATAAAAAATTTAGATTCCCTTGGTATAAAGCCGGAGCATATGGCTGTGGCGGACGCGCGTTTTCTCCCATTAGCCTCCGGGAGCGTTGACCGTATAGTGACTGACCCGCCATATGGGACGGCTGCAACAACCCTTGGTCTCACAGTAAAAGATCTTATAGACCAGTTCTTTTACGCGGCGGCGGACGCCCTCAGCGACCACGGTATGATATGTATTGCCGCGCCAAAGACTCTAGGAGTCGCGAAGATTGGGGAAAATCATGGATTCAGGCATTTAGAGTCGCATTACATATATGTTCACAGGAGACTCATACGGGAGATAGCCATCTTTAAGAGACTTGAGGGAGCATAGATTGAACATAAAAATTATCTTTCTGGGAACATCTGGGAGCCTGCCGACAAACGATAGGTCCCTCCCCTCAATCGTCATACAGCGTGAGGGGGAAATTTTGATGTTCGATTGTGGCGAGGGGACTCAGAGGCAGATGATGAGGGCTGGCATAGGATTTAACCGAAGAATGACAGTCTTTATAACGCATATGCATGGGGACCATGTTCTCGGCCTCCCCGGGATGATACAGACCATGTCGCTTCTTGGGAGGGATAAGCCGCTTAGAATATATGGGCCCCCGGGGATAAAGGCGTTTATAGACGCGGTGATCTCAACAGTAAGCTTCTGGCTTTCATTTCCAATAGAGGTTAACGAAATAGATGATGAGGGCATAGCATATGATTGTGAGGGTTATGAGGTGCGAGCAGTATGGGCCGATCACTCAATACCATCATTAGCCTACGCCCTGGTAGAGAAGCCAAGACCTGGAAAATTCTACCCGGAGAAAGCTATTGCGCTTGGGGTTCCAAAGGGCTCCTTATGGGGGAGACTTCAGAAGGGTATAGATGTAGTTCTTCCGGATGGGAGAATTGTTAAGCCATCTGACGTTCTCGGGCCGCCTAGGCCTGGGAGAAAGATTGCTTATAGTGGCGACACGAGGCCATCAGAAAAGATTGTTGAGCTCGCCACCGGAGCTGACGTATTAATTCATGAGGCAACTTTGGGTGATGATCTGCTTGAGAGGGCTGAGGAGGAGGGGCATTCGACGCCGAGCGGTGCCGCTAGAATAGCCCTGAAGGCTGGGGCGAAGCTCCTCGTCCTAACGCATATAAGCGCAAGATATACTGAGACCGAGATGCCGCTCAGCGAGGCTAAAAAAATATTTCCAAATACTCTTATAGCTAGGGACCTAGATGAAATAGAGATCCCGTTACCGCGCCCCCGATGAAGGCTAACTCATCTACCAATCAGCTCCCTCAGAAATTTTATGCTCTCCTCGATATTACTTATTGATTCTATCACCAGCACACCATTATATCTGATCCCCATAAGGCTCTCCATTAATTTTGGCCAATTTATCCTGCCGAAGCCTATACCTAAATGCGAATCCCTATCTCCATTATTGTCGTGTAGATGAGTGTGAACAATCTTGTCATGAAAATATCTTAACATCTCGTCCAGCTGCCCACTAATATTTGCATGCCCAACATCAAATGCGATTCCAAGCTCCAAGCCCTCATCACCCAACTCCTCATAAAACCTCTTGAAGTCCTCAACATACCTCAGAAGGAAGGGAAATGTCCTTGGGGTGTTCTCAATGGCTATTTTTATGCTGTGTTGCCTAGCATTTCTAAGAAGATTGCGGATGGAATCCAAGTTTATTTTCCAGTCTAACCCAGGAACAATATCGCCAAGAGCGCTCCTCACGCCAGGATGAAAGACCCAGCATTCAGGATCTAATTTTGAGGAGAGCTCCATTGACTTCTTAAGCCTCTTCATTATCACGTTCCTAATGGATGGGGAAGTAGAGGCTATATTTATGTCAGCGAAGGGCGCGTGAACCGAGACCGTTAAATCTCTCCCACCAATAAACTCTTTAATAGCCTTTATTTTCCTACTATTAAGTTCATGCATCCCATCGTCAACAACCTCTATATGCTCGACCTCAACTTGGCTTAAAGTCTCAAGAGCGGATTTTAATGGTTTATTGAGGCAGAAGAGCATGGATAAGCCGAGACGCACCCCTTGAACCTCCCTTTGGCGCATACCTATTTTGCTGTTTTTGGCGTTAGCCAATTTATTAAGTTTTGCGGGTTATCGCATCGTATCTCAACGCGTATTGGGCCCAGAGGGGACTCGCCATAAGGTTTGGAGAAGGATATGTGACCGGTATATGCCACCTGCTTATTGAGATAGAAGATTATCCTGTTTCCCTGAATACCCCTCAAAAGAACTGTTCTGGCGGCATCGAGTATCCGCTCTCTTCTAAGTAATCCATAGAAGTGCGCTAGGGCCTCCAGCCCACTAGCCCTTCCAATAAGTTTCTTATAGTCTCCCTCGCCAACAAGCTCCAGATTTATGTTTCCTAAAACTTTCTGCAGGGCAACCCTAACCTTATCAGCATCCTCTGTTGGGTTGACGTCAACCTCAACAAAGACCTCAACATTTCCTATCTGGCCGCTCATTCACGACCACCTTCTCTATCACCATTTTAACCTCTCTCTCCAATTCTTCGATTTCGCCCTCATTAACAATCATATAGTCAGCCATAGCTATAACGTTGCCTAGACCCACGCTAAGCTCTCTCCTATCACGTGAGCAGAATGTCGCCCAGTCCTTTGGGTCATCGCTTCTGCCCCTCTTAAGCAGCCGCTTAAATCTTGTTCTAGGCGATGCATGTATGGCTATAACCCTGAAGGATGGAAACTCTCTCCTAAATAATTCGACCTCCTCTGGGTTACGCAAACCATTAACTACGATAACATCCGCATCCAAATCTCTGATCTTCCTTATACAGCGCTTGGCAACAGCATCTGGGCCCTCCTCAGCCCTAATCTCCACCATTAACCTGCCGAGATTCTCCGGCGTCGGCGTTAGGTTTCTGCGGGCCGCCTCAGCCCTAATCTCATCGCCCATAACAATAACCGGGAAACCATACCTACAAATGATCTCTTTAACGGTATCTTTTCCAGCCCCGGGCATGCCAGCTATACCAATAACTATAGATTGCTTCTTAAGCGGCAATCTGCAACACGCTCTCAAGATAACCTGTTAAGTGCAAAGACAAAATAGTATATGGGCGGGGAATTTAAAGGGTTTTTCACACTCGCCTCACTTTGATATGCGTTTTTAGAGGATAAAAAGGTGTAAAATCTTGTTTGAATAAGGATTTATTTTTGGGTTGCATTTAATAGCGTGTTTGGGGGTTAGCCAATTTGGAGTTGATCCGAAGCTTCATTGCCTTTGATATTGAAGATGAAAATGTTGTTAGGGAGCTAAGTAAAGTTCAGTCCGCCCTCCTCGAGTGTGGCGCTGATATAAAGCCAGTTGAGGCTGAAAACATCCACATAACAATGAGGTTTTTGGGGGAAATTCCCTCAATAATGATTGAGAAAATCTATGATGAGATGAGCAGGGTTGTCTTCTCGCCATTTGATGTAGAGATTAAGGGTTTAGGGGCATTCCCAAACATAAGACACATAAATGTCATTTGGGCTGGCATTGGGAAAGGCGTAAATGAATTAAGAAACGTTTATTATCAGCTTGAACCGAGCCTCCAGAAGCTAGGCTTAAGGCCGGATGACAAAGGCTTCAGCCCACATATAACTATTGCCAGGGTCAGGGGCGGTAGGAGAAGGGAGGAGCTCACGCAGATAATTAGGAGGTATGAGGACTATAGGTTTGGCATTATTAAGGCTAGGTGCTTAAGGCTTAAGAAAAGTGTATTAACATCGCGTGGACCAATTTATTCAACCTTGAGGGAAGTATGCCGCTGAAATTATGATTTCCAGTTGAGGCAAGAGTATGCCAGGAAACATAGAAGCAAAAATCATGAGCATCTGCGAAAACGTTCTTAGAAGGGTTATCCCAAACGAGAAAGAGCAGACTGAGACGCTGGAGTTCTCTAGATTTCTGGTTGAGGCCCTAAAAAAGAGGCTTTTGATGGATGGAATTAGCGCGGAAGTTCAGATTGAGGGTTCTGTCGCTAAGGATACTTGGTTGGCAGGTGAGAAGGACATAGACATATTTATACTTCTCCCGCCAGAATATGATAGAGAAGCCTTTGGGAAAGTTCTGGAGGCGGCTAAAAAGGTTTCTGGAGAGAATTATTTGGAGGCATACGCTGAGCACCCCTATATTGAAGCCTACATAAATGGCTTTACAATAAACTTCGTCCCATGCTTCATGGTTAAAGATCCAAGTAAGGCAAAATCCTCGGTGGATAGGACGCCATTCCATACACGATACGTTAAGAGCAGGCTGAACGAAGCCTTGAAGAACGAGATACGCCTATTAAAGGCTTTTATGCATGGCATAGGTGTTTATGGCGCGGAGATTAAGGTTGGAGGCTTCAGCGGATACCTTTGCGAGCTCCTGGTTCTCTATTATGGTTCTTTTATAGGCGTTTTAGAGGCGGCTTCAAGGTGGCGTAGAGGCGAGGTCATAGACATTGAGAGATATTATAAGAGCCCAGATGAAGCCAAGAAAATGTTCCAGAACGAGCCGCTCATAGTCATTGACCCAGTCGATAAAAGCAGGAATGTTGCCTCCGCAGTCAGACTTAATAGGCTAAGCGAGTTCATCCTGGCCTCAAGACTCTTCCTCAAAAACCCCGATATAAAATTCTTTAACCCAAAAATTATAGAGCCCTACTCCGTTAATGACCTACTTAAAATAATTAGGGATAGAGGCTCATCAATAATTTTCATTAAAACAGGCGCGATAAAAGTTGTTCCAGATATACTTTGGGGTCAGCTTTTTAGGTCGCAAAGAGCCCTACTAAATCTGATTAAGCAGTTCAATTTTGATGTCATCAGAAGCGAAGTTTGGAGCGACGAAGAGAACTCCAATATATTTATTTTTGAGGTATCCTCACGCTCCCTCCCGCCCATCGAGAAACATTTAGGGCCGCCGATAGATAAGATCAATAACTGTGAAATATTCTTGAGAAAGCATCTGGGCTCAGAAAATATCCTCTCTGGCCCAAGAATCGAGGAGAATAGACTGGTTATCGAGAAGCGCAGGCGCTATACTGATATAACTGAGCTCATCAGAGATAATCTTGCCCTAGATGGTGGGAGAAAAATTGGCGTTGCAAGCCTGGTCTCCAAAGCCTTCTCAGAAAGCCTGGAAATACTTGTTAATGAGGAGATATTAGACTTCTATTCCTCTAATATTGAGTTTGCTCGGTTCCTAACCGAGTATCTTATCGGCAGGCCAAGGTGGCTCCTCTAAGCTAGGCGTCATCGGTGCCAAAGATGAAAATTATTGTTCCAGTCGGGGACCTTTTCGACGCCAAATATAGGCAGATAATATGCTATCCAAAATATGATCCAGAAATGCTTAGAGGGAGAATTGAGGAGATGAGGGGGCTGGGCATCAAAGCCATACTATTCTCGGGGGAAAAGAGTATTGGCGGCATCCCCATTTTAGGTAAGGGCTGCGTAGGCATAGTAGTCACAGCCGTCTTAAAGGATGATCGCAGGGTTGCTCTGAAAATTCTCAGGGCTGATGCCGAGGCTAGGAGGCTACTTCATGAGGCTGAGATGCTCCGAATGGCTAACAGCGTTAATGTTGGACCAAACCTCTTGGGATATAGTGAGAACCTCCTATTAATGGATTACGTCGAAGGGAACCTCTTCCCAAAGTGGATTGAGGGAATAAGCTGCAATAAAAAGGATGCTTCTAGGAGACTTGGCTGGGTGTTAAGGGATATTCTTGAACAATGCTGGAGACTTGACTCAATCGGCTTAGATCATGGGGAGCTGAGCTGGGCAGACAAGCATATAATCGTCGACGCCCATGATAAGCCATACATACTGGATTTCGAGACCGCAAGCAATAAAAGAGGAACCGCAAACGTGACATCCATAAGCCGATACCTATTCCTTGGGGGTAGAACCGCGGAAGCCATCAGCCAAAAGTTTATGCGCATAAATAGAGAGAAGCTCATACAAGCCTTAAAAACATATAAATCTGAGAAAACAAGAGGACGATTCGAAAATATACTAAAGATTATAGGCTTAATAACATAATCCGGAAACCAATCTTAAACTTGACGCGCCATCCACATATTATTTTTCGAGAAGGGGAAAGGGAGGACCCGCTTAGAGCAAGTCTTAACATAAAGTTTGAGCCAAATATTTTTACTTAAAAATACCATTATGATATACTGTGGGCGCAGTTTATCCTCTGGATTTCAAGTTATAGAGTCCATTTTAGTTTAAGATGGAGCTTCCCTTACCTCACATTTAATTTGCTTCAGTATTTCCTCAGCCTTGGCCGAGTCAACCTTTAACGTATAAAGCGTTTTTCTGGTTCTAATCTTCAGCTTAACAAGGTTCTCCTTCTTTAGTCTCTTTACTATGCAATATTTTGCCTTCTCGGATAACTCTATAAATTTCTTAACATCAGAGATCTCAGCCGGCATATACTAAGCACCCTTCTAAACGGTGTATAAAGAAAGTAGGTTCAATTAAATAAATACCTTTTGGCGCAATATCACTTATTCTCATAGCCTAGTATTGCCCTGATTATTTCCTTATAAAGGCGCATATCTGAAACGTTTACTATTGGTATCTGCGCTCCCTTTTCTACCTCCAGAATTCTATGGTATTTTGGGAAACTCGCGTAGCAGAGCTGGTTTATATAGAACTCGCCCCTCTCAATCTCATACTCAATGGATTTCTCATAAACCTCTAGGCATAGAAGGAAACCATCGGCCCAAAATAGCCTAGACACACCAAACGTCACGGCGCAAAAACCAATATTCTCAGGCTCACGTCTATCAAGACCCAAAACAATTATCTTCCTTGTTGGTTTAATATTAACCTCCAACCTACTCACTCAAAAATACATTGAGCAATATAATGCTTTTTATGGCCATAAGATAAATAATTTTTTGGTGATCGCATGGTTATAATAGATCCAAAAAAGCTTAAATTATATAGATTAGGGGAAGGAATATTTAGGAAAGAAATAATTCGAGGCGATCATCTGCTGGTAACATGGAACTGGGCACAACCTAATGCCGAGGCAAAAATGCACAAGCATGACTGCGAGCAAGTTGTATATTTACTGATGGGGGCGCTTGAGGTCACTATTGACGGCAAGACGGAAATTGCTGAGGCTGAAGCAGTAATATACATACCAAGTGGCGCCATGCATTCAGTCAAAGTTATAGGGGAGGAACCGTTAATCTCAATAGATATATACGCGCCTCCACTCCAAAAAGTCATATTTCCTGAAAAAAGGAATGATGATAACATGCAGAAGACGGCGATTGACAGGTCAATATCCAAAAAGAGATGAAGTTAATAGATGACCACACCAGTATACGCCAATTCCATGAGTAGGAAAATCCTTTTTAGCGTTAAACTAGAAATCTTTAAAAACCTGCTAATGTGCTGTCCAACCACCGTCTACAACTATGTTGGCTCCAGTCATATATGATGAGTCCTCAGATGCTAAAAATAACGCTACACGCGCTATTTCTTCCGGTTTTCCTACACGCCCCAACGGCACTAGCTTTGCTCTTTCCCCCCGTTTTTCTTCGCTTATCCCCATTCTCTCCCATGTACGTTTGCTTAGGGGCGTTTCAACCATCCCAGGGCATATACAGTTTACTCGGATATTAAATGGAGCCACCTCTAAAGCTATCGTCCTCGTGAGAGCCAGCACTCCCCCCTTTGAAGCCGTATACGCTCCAAAGTAGGCAACTCCGATAAGAGCTGAGGTTGACCCCATATTTATTATGACTCCTGATCCTTGCCTTTTCATTACTGGAATAACGTATTTACAGCAGAGAAAAACTCCCTTTAGATTTACGTTTATGATATTATCCCAAATTTCTTCCGTTAGCTCTGTTATCGGCAATGCCACGTTGATGCCCGCATTATTAAAGAGTATATCGATCGCCCCATATTTACTAACTACGCTTTCCACCATTTTTTGCACATCTAGAGATTTCGAGACATCAGCATATACGAAAATGGCTTCACCGCCAGACTCCTTAATAATCTTTACAGTCTCCTCACCAGAATCCCTATCACAATCAACGACAACAACCTTAGCCCCCTCTTTCGCAAATAAAATGGCTGTCGCGCGCCCTATTCCAGAGCCCGCGCCCGTAATTACAGCAACCTTATCTTTTAACTTCGCCATCTTTCATTCGCCTCATTTAACTCCACAATTTCCAGAACACAGTAACGTTATATCCGACAAGAAATATAAATCTATCATGACCCAAGCAAACATGCTGGAGATACAAGTTCCTTCATCCCAGAACCAAAACGTTTTTCCGCAAACATTAATTCCGCCTTAAGCGGTGGCCAGACACCCCTAGTAACTTAATTCTTGCATTTTTATGATCACCGAAGAAACAATCTTAAACATGGCTAACCACGTTTTATAATTGTCAAGATAACTTCTAGAATATCGTTTTGTGAGGGCGCATATCTAGTATTCTATAATTAAAGTTAAAATGAAAGTAGAGGCTGATTTTGCAGAAAGTATTGATGCGTAAAGTTGATATTAAGATTATGCGGTGAATTTTTCATTACGTGGGGGAAATGTAGTGTATCTTGCAAAAGAAGAAGAGGAAATGCTGAGGAAAGGCGATTGGTTGACTGTGAAATGCATGGAGTATATTGTTAAGTATGGTGAGGCTGCCGGAGCTGAAAGGCTGATTGACATAGATGGAAATGTGGTTATACCGACTTTCTCGACTTTTATACCTGAATTGGGTATTGATATAACAAGCCCCGAGCTTTATGGTGTACGAGTAAAGACGTTTACGATTTCTAGGGATTATGGTGTTACTAAGGGCTGGGAAGATATTAATATTCCGCCTTTTAATGACCTAGAATATGTTAAACAACAAGAGCAGATTATGAAGCATTGGATGAGACTTGGCGTTCATCCTGTAAACTCCTGCGCATTTTATTTAATACAAACTTATAAGCCGACTGCCGGGCAATACTGCTCTTGGCATGAAAGCTCAGCCATCCCCTATGGGAATGCTATTCTTGGGGCTAGAGTTAATTTTGACCTC
>JAWBXL010000029.1:0-16714 GCA_038867895.1 Bathyarchaeia archaeon
AGCATATCGGGCCGTGCGAGGAGTTCAGCAAATACGGCTTAACAGTGGTTCCAGCCATAGTCTTCAATGAAGGCAAAATAAAGATTATGGGCGTATGCCCAAGCATGCAAACCATCGAGGCTGCGCTTAAAGAAATGGGGGTTTAGAACATGCCGGTAAAAGTTGAAGTTTTCACTTCTGAGCCGCCATGCTCCGGCGGAAGATTACTGCTAAAACTTATAGAGAAGATAAAAGAGGAGTATAAGGATAAGATCGAGATTGAAATCTACCGTGGAATAAACCCAAAACTAAGCGAGTATGGCATAGCGGCAAGCCCAGCCATTGTCATCGATAGAGACATACGCATAATAGGAGTATGCCCAAGCGAGGAAACACTCAAAGAGGCTCTGAGAGAAGCTGGAGTTCAATAATTGCCGACAGCTAAGTCTTGACGTTAAGAGGGCTTAAAAGGCTGAAGACGGGTTTAATAATGAAATATTACGACTATAATATCACCAAACCCTACTTTTAGGTTTTACGAACCTTAAACATAAATTCTATTGGCTCACGCGCTTTCAAAATTATCTTTTTCGGTAGTTTAATTTCGTATTTTTCATCCTTTAGGCAGAAGTAGACTTTTTCAAGCGTATGAAGTCTCATGTTTACACATATAGCCTCTTCATAGGCTGGTATAAAAATAGCATCCCTCTTATCTTTCCTTAACCTATGCAGGAACCCTATCTCTGTCGCAATAATAAACTTTTTTGCTTTAGATGTCAGCGCTTCTCTGTACATCTTAGACGTGCTTCCAACAAAATCTGAAACCTCCCAAACATCTGGATCACATTCAGGGTGAGCCATAACCTCAGCATCTGGATATAATTGCTTTAAGTTCATGATACTATTCTTGTCAAATAATTTGTGCACCGGGCAGAAGCCACATTCAGGTATTGGTATTATTTTTTTGTCAGATTTTCTCTGAATGTACTTTGCTAAGTTCACGTCTGGTCCGAAGAGGACAACATCAGAGTCGATTTGATTAACAACCTCAATGGCATTAGCAGACGTGCATACCGCGTCACAGTAGACTTTAGCCTCAGCCAAGCTATTTATATAGAGGACAATCTTTGCCCCCGGATATTTTCTCCTATAAAATCTCATTAAATCTGCTGGCAGCATCGAGGCCATCGGGCACAGAGCATTGGCATCCGGTATGAGAACCTTCTTGTCCGGATTCAATATTGCAGCTGTCTCAGCCATAAAATTGACACCACAAAAAACTATAATTTTCGCGTCAGTCCGCGCCGCGTAAAGAGATAATTCTAAGCTATCGCCGACAAAATCCGCGATATCCTGAACCTCTGGGCGCTGATAATTATGCGCTAATATAATCGCCTGCTTCTCCCACTTCAACTTTTTAATTTTTTCCACTAAGTCTAATTGCGCGGCCGTATTACACTCCTCTACAAATTTTTTAGGTAAGTATAATAAAAATCGCTATTTAAATCCTTACCCTATATTAATAACTTGGGTTATCCCAGATGAAAAAGGCTGAAAGAAAATGTTTCCCTCATAAAAGAGACCAGGACGGAATAGCCTAACATTAATGCCTAGTTATCACTTATAATGAGAGAAACGCTTTTTAATTTAGAAATCAATCGGAGCTATTTTCCGCGCTTTCTCTCCCAAGATCTTATTTACGATAATCTGCGCCACCTTAGCTCCGCTCAGCAGCATTCCGCCAAATATTGGCCCCATTCTTGGCGTATTGTCTACTGCTGCAACAGCCATACCTGAAACGAATAGCCCTGGGCAAACTTCTCTCGTGCCCCTGACAGCTGATTTTTCAGCCTCTGGAGCCCACATGGACTTCTCACCTTTAATACAGATATTTAGCTCTGGTATTTTTTTAGAAACTATCGATAATACTTCTGCGTCATGACCAGTACAGTCCACGACAGCCTTTGCCTTAACTCCAAGGGGATCAACATGTAGCCCAGCCATCGTTACAGAAGACCACTGTATAACTACGCCGACAATTCTTGGCGGGTTGCCTCTATATATCACGTCATCAACAGTCACTCCAAGAATTATTTTCGCCCCGGCATCTATGGCCTTAGACGCGAGCTTAGCCACCATCTCAGCAGCATCAACAACAAATAAGCCTTCCCCAATGGACTCCACCCTACAATTAATATCTTCTAGAATTTTCTCTGCGGGGGACTCCACAACAATCTTATGGAACTGCATTCCACCACCGCCCATACCTCCGCCGAAAGATAATCTCCTTTCAAAAAGAACTGTTTTTAAGCCAGCCTTAGCGGCATACATGGCTGCCGTAAGCCCTGAGGGGCCAGCGCCGACAACAACGACATCATTCTCAATTAAGTTAAGCCAATCTTCCATAGTCTTCTGGATTATAGCTCTAGTTATTACCTCCTCCTCAACCTCTCTAATTCTGGCAAGCATTATCCATTCACCATTATGAAATCACATTCTAGTGAAGCCAACAAGTATATAAATTTTGGTTGTATCATTTCCCGCCCATATCTCTCAAGGTTTTCTTCCGAAGAGAAGAGCATAATTCACAGAATTTTAATGTAATTTCTTCTGGCATTATTTCCCCAGAAGAAATTTTTTCAGCCACATCGCTTGCGGCTGATTGAATCACCGGTAAAACCTCCTTAAACAGTTCTAAATCCACAACACCCCGCTTCGATCGTAAATACTGGCTTACGGCAGCCTGCGTTGTTCCAATTCTCTTAGCAGCCTCAACCTGCGTGAAACCATACTTTTCAACAAGCTCCTTGGCGATGTAAGCCCTAAAGATTGGAAGAATACGCTTACCAATAGACTCACATGGCAAATGCATATAGGCTCCCAAAATATATTATAACACTATTATAAAAATACTTTTAAGTCACGTGATACAATATTCTTCCAAGCCTAGAGATCCTAGAAAAATTCCTTCATTGTTCCTTCTAAAGGAGAAAGAAAATCATTAAGAGAGGAGCAAAATGATGTTAAAGATTCCCTGATAAGAAGAACCTTGCCAAAAATACTTATGCCCATCAGTTACGTCGATAATAACAGTCTATTAAACTCTTTATTCCCTCCTCTAGGCTTATCTTTGCTCTAAAGTTTAGGAGTCTCTCAGCCTTACTTGTGTCCGCCAATGTATGATAGACATAGTGCTTTATTGGGTTTGGCCTGTAAATTGGCTTAATATTTTTGTCTAGAAATCTATTAATCAGGTTGATTACATCATTAAATGATCTGGATACTCCGGTTCCGACATTAAATATTTCGCATTCAAAGTTCTTCTCTGCTGATAGTTTAAAGGCTTCTACTACGTCGTTCACGTGGATGAAGTCTCTTGTCTGTGTTCCATCACCATAAATTATTGGCGGCTTGTCTCTCATCATAGACCATAGGAACTGTGAGACAATGTTTGCGTATTCGCCCTTATACTCTTCTCTTTGTCCATATACGCTGAATAGTCTTAAGCCAACTGACTTAACACCATAGAGAACATTGTAGAGCTTTGCTAAGCGTTCAATGGCATATCTACACTCAGTATAGTAGTCTGTCACATATATTGGCATATCCTCTCTATATGGCAGGGGATTGCCATTATAGATGCTGCTCGTGCTCGCATAGACAATTTTACAGTTTTTCCTTCTGGCATACTCAAATATTGTGATGGCTTCATTGATTGTTTTTCCAACCAAGGATGGATCACGCTTATACATTGGGGAGCTGGACGGCATGCCAAGATGAAAAATGATGTCACATTCTGGCGCAAGATCGAATAATTTCTCGTAGGGCTCGTTAAAAAATTTTACGTTTAAGCCCTCAATGTTCTTTAGGCTGCCAGTAGATAAATTGTCGAAGACCATTGTATCATAGCCTTCTTTAACTAAGCGCTCAATGAGGTTGCTTCCAATAAACCCGCATCCTCCAGTAACAATAGCCCTCAAAATCCCTCACCACCACTTAAACACATTCAAGATCAATGATATTATATCTTTTGACTGGATTTAGCCCATTTATTTATTTTCCTTTCACGTAACAGATGATCATCCATGCTGGGGTTAGAGATTTAGATGTATAGTTGCAAAAATATTAAGAGAACAGAGGAGATTTTAGGATTTATGGAGGTTTGCTTGGCTAAGAGAATTCTCATATTGGCTGGCGGGGGCGGACATACAGGTTATGCGTATGCTTTAGCCCAGAACCTTTATGGCAGAGCCAGCATAACCTTTTTAGCCCCTGAAGAGGACCTACTGAGCCAGAAGAGGCTAAGTAGGTTTAGCGAGGTTTATCTGGTTATTAGGCCAAGGGGGCCAAAGACACCGCACCACGAATTTATATATAGGCTTATTAAGGCTTTTCCAGAAAACTCAAAATATATTTCTAGCAAGTGCAATGTTGTTGTCAGCACTGGAAATAACTTTTGCATCCCACCATCCATCCTAGCGTGGCTTAGGGACATACCAGTAGTCAATATCGAAAGCTCCGTCCGCTTCGTCAAACCCTCAAAAACAGCCTCCCTACTCCCAGCCAATATCCAAATTAACGGCCCTGCAGTAGGAGGAACAAAAAAGATTCTTAAGAGAGGAAGGGTGTTGGACCCTTAATACCAAAGCCTGAAATAGATCCAAGAGATGAGGGCTATATACTTATAACTGGCGGGACGGAAGGGCATAAATTATTATTTGATGCGATCGCTAAAAGCAGTCTCAAAAATGTTATCATGCAGACTGGAAAAGTTAACCCGGAGCCCTACAGGAGGATGCGTCCAGAATGGAAGATAATAGACTACTCAACCGAGTTCTATAAAATCATAGCTGGCGCAGAAGTCGTTGTAACACACTTCGGAATGACGGCACTAGAGGCATTAATCTATAGAAAGCCAACAGTAATAATCCCAAACCCAGAATGGACCAGAGCAGCAACACTAGAAGACGCAAAACATTATGCAAAAAAGTGAAAGCGGCGCTAGTTACGGAGATTACTCTAGAGAATATATTAAATGCCATAGAAAAAGTAAAAGAGAAAGAGCAGCCAAAACTACCCAACGGAGCAAAAAAACCTAGCGGATATAATCCTAAAAATCTGAAAATCAAAGCAGCACACTTTTTATGAATAAACACAAAAAGAATTAAGTTCTTCTAGAAGAATTAAATCTTTAGTTGGTGAACTTATGAAAATCGCGTTGCTTGTCGCCATTCTTGAACTTTCTGGTGGTTTAGAAAAGCTGGCCTTAGATATGTATAGGGCATTAGAGGAACTGAAATACAATGTTATTATATATACTTATTATAGTGCAAGTGACATGATAGAGAGAGCATTAAATCTACTATTACCTAACCATAGACCGCGAATTATCGCTAAACCCCTACCTAAATTATATAAATTTTCTGAAGAAATTACAGGTGGCAGGCTTTTTAGGTTCTGGAAACTTGTACTTGGTAAGAGACTTTTAGATGAGGCGAAAAGGGATAATAGGCTTTTGATTGATGTGAGCTCTAATGCTCCTACGAGGGCGGATATAGTATATATACATTTTCCATCTTCACTCCCAAGCGGGAAACATTGTTTGCATTGGAGACTCTATGATGGGCTAGTTAGGTGGTTAGGCAATAGAGTCTACGGTGAACCTAGACTTGTATTGGCTAATAGTTCCTGGACCATTGCTAAATTTAAGGAGCTTTATGGTACCAGGTTTAAAACAGCTGTTCTTCACCCATGTGTTGATGACGAATTCTTCCTTGAGGGAGAAGAGAAAAGGGATAATAAGATGATTATAACGATTTCACGTTTTGCGCCCGAAAAGAACATTGAGAAAATAATTTATGTAGCAAGAGAGATGCCGGAATATAGCTTTTATCTCGTTGGGACGACTGGACGGTCTTCAAGAAAAATTATTGAGAATTTAAGAACTTTAATAGAAGATTTAAGCGTTAAAAATGTCACGATACTAACAGATGTGCCAAGAAATGAACTAAGAAAACTTTTAAATGAGGCAACATTTTATTTGCATCCACCATTCCCAGAACATTTTGGCATAGCAGTTGCTGAGGCTGTTGCGTCAGGCTGTATACCAGTAGTTTATACAGATGGGGGTGCGTGGACTGATATTGCATCAAAGATAGACTTATCCTTGGGATACTCCAGTATTAGTGAAACCCCAAAAATTGTAAAGAGTATTATAGCCAAGGGAAAAGTTATGGAGTTAAGGGAGAAAGCCCGGAAAATCGCAAGAGAATTTACATTTGATAAGTTTAAGGAAAAACTCATGCAGAATATACTAAGCCTTCTTAAAAACCAATAAAAGACGAAGATATAACTTCAAAGTCTTTTAAGGAAACTTAAAACAATCACTTAGATAAAGAGAGAACCCATTTAAAAATTCGGTGGGACAGGGGGACTAAATCCAAACGGGTTCAAGTCCCCATCTTTTCAGAAGATTTAAGTTATTAGGAAGGTTGTTCTGTTTAGGTCACATAGTTTTCTCTAGAAGCCTTATTCCACTCTTCCTAAGATTCTCCCCACTCATAGTAATGCATCAATGGCTTATCTCCGCTCTTGAATGGAGGGCCCTGATCTGGATAACGCTTATTTTATCGATCCGTGAGGAGTCAAGATAATTTGCATACCTTTTGTTAACTGTAGCAGCGTACATTAGTCATCAGTAGCAAAGGCGTTCAAGCACATACGTGATTTTAGGGAAATTTCATTCATAAGCAGTAATTAAAAATACTTTATTGTTTCAGGTAGTTAACATAATTTAATAGGGTGGAGATTAGTGCTGTGTTTAAATTCACGTTGTTTGGGTCAACCTTCGACTTAGTGTTAGTTTTTAGGCGAAGCACATGTGGCCTCTAATGTTGTGGGTGTTTAGGCGTCTAATGGTGGAGTTTAACAAGCTTAAAGCTAAATCTTCAAGCTACCCGTGATGATATAGAGTCTCAGTTGTATTTGCTGCCTCAGCCCTGAAGCTAGGTTACTAAGTTTGAGCTAGCGAGCTAAATAGATCAGTAAATTCCTTTCTAATTTTCTCTAACTCTAGTACTTTAATGATATGTTCTTTGAGCTTAGGGCTCATCTTTTCAATTTTCTCTCTAGGCGCGGCCAGGATCGATGTAATTCTCTTTACCAAGTCCTTAACACTCATAGGCTCAATTAGGAATTCTTCGGCAATAGAACCTTTGAGAATCTCATGGACGCCTCCTGCTCGCGAAGCTATTGGCGGCGTACCTAGGAGCATTGACTCTACTACGGCATAAGGTAAAGGTTCTTCCCAAATCGATGGGAATAAAAGTGCCCAAGCTTTTGAGTGCAACTTTAGTAGCTGGTCGTATTTTATTTTTCCACGAACTTCTATGTTCAAATTGCTCCTTCTTTTTAGCTCGCTTAGTGCTTTTAATGATTTTTGGCCATATCTGTTGGTCAGGATTATCTTGAATTTTGCTTGTTTTTTCTTGCCTAATATTTTTAATGTTTCAAGAAGCACATGAAAACCTTTGGTGTAGCTATCTCCTCCAGCATAGAGTAGTATTGGGTTTTCATCCAGTTTTTTGCAGGGCTCTGCTTGGAGAAGGTTTGGTGGCACTAGGTTATGTATGATTTTTATATTTTCTTTTAATTCTGGTGCGAGATCAGAGATTATATGAGCTTGTCTTTTTGATACGCATATAATTGTATCGGCTTTCGCTATCCATTTTCTGGCGATCCTTGGAGTCCATAAAAGGAAAGCACTTATAACACAATATTTAAAGCCCTTTATTCGAATAAGCATCAAGTCGTCTCTAACGATCCTATACCTATGCTCCCCGAATGGTGCCAGAATCGTCGCGGTATAAGACACGGGAATATAGTCGTGTAAGTGTACAACAATCTTCTTACCAAGTTTCTCCGCTAATGGGATTACTGGAAAAGAGAGCCTTGGCACGTAGACAACATCGCTCCACTCCACAAGCCTTCGAAATTCATCACTTCTCGCGAGCCGCATTAGGTTGAGCCAAAGAAGCGCCTTTACTCTCTCAGACAGCAAGGGCTCGTATGTGTACTCAACCCCCGGTAATTTCTCTGGGTTAACTGTTCCAGTAACTACCTTAACATCAAAGATTCTTCTCAACATGTCCAGCACCAGATTTGTGGCTAGCTCAGCTCCGCCGCCCTCAGGCCATAGACGCTCAGAGACCACAAGAATTTTGACCATAATCTTCATGAACCCCTATGGGTAGTGTGCCAAGTATATGGGCCCAGATGAAAACAATATATTCAAATGCTCCATCTTTTGACTGCAAAACTCGTGTAGGTAGCGCCCTAGGGGCTCTTTATATGATGCTACAAATATTATGCTATTGTTTGGTATATTTCCACGCTCCAGATTGTACTGTAGAATCCAGTAATCAGAACTTTCATACGGATTTTCGCCTATAGGCGCCAATATAGAGAATACTTTAATGGAAAAAGATTTCTCCGAGAGCATTTTGATTGATAAGGACGTCTTATAGTTTTTTATGTCATTAACGATGTCCATATTGACGTGTAACAATGGTGCGGACATGTGAAATAACTGTACAAGTAGGGCTGAAACTATTAATAGTAGGGTTAACGTGGCATATATAATGTGCTTAAATTTGCTTTTCTCTAGCTTTTCAATCCAATCTATTAACATAAGTACGATGACCGTAGATATAGGAATGAATAGATACCTGAAGTACACTGAATTTCTTGTTATAAAGGATGCTAAGAGTCCAAGACCTCCTTGAAAGATTGTGGATGCAGAGAAAAGCAGGAGTACATTGTCGTAGGGTGCGCCTAATGCTTTCTCTTTACTTGTAAGAAGCGCCACTATGAATCTCTTGGTGAAAAGCAAAAGTAAAGGAAAGTACAAGATAATCTCATAATGCCTTATATGCCAGATAGGGGACTTATAGAATTCGAGCGAGGCAACGAATTCCAGCTGCCTTACAACATGAGGTTCATGGAGTGCTCTTACTGTTGCTATAATAAAGCCATAAATTTGATATAGTGTATGAGCATTTAAAGCAAGATATACAAGTGGTGTTAATATCAAGATGGCGAATGCAATTTTTAACGTATGGGCAACATTACTGATTGCTCGAATAGCTAGTAGAAATATGAAAACCGCACTTAAAATGAAAAACGCGCTCGCTTCGCCGGGATGGTATAGTAAAACTGCAGGAGCTAATAATATAAGTAATAGTGGGAGTGTGTAAGAGATAGGATGCGTTCTTGACAAGATGCATTTTGCTAGCACATAGAATATTAAGAGCACTAGGATGATCGAGAAGAGCTGAGCTGATACTGTCGTGCCGCCTATGGTTAAAGGCAAAAGCAGCAATATCGCCTCCCGATAGGAGACACTTATACATTTTAAAAAGATGTAGAGTATTAATCCATTTAGCATTTTCAGTAAAAGTAATAATATGAGACCAGAGATTAAAAGATTGCTTCCCGATAGAGCCAATCTATTGAATATGTAGAGCATGAAGGAGTGTGCAGGAAATAAAGCATATACGGTATAAAGTGCGCCAGATGCCTTCTCAGACCTCCATAAACCCTCATAATCCATTAATGATGCCCACTCTACGTCGCGTAAATAATCTTCGTGGCCTAAAGGTGTATTACCCCAAGCTAACGTAGCTGAAACTATGTTGAGTAATATGGGTAATATTATTGAGCATACCAAAATAATATTAGCGCTCATCTTTCGATATAAAGATTTCAAAGATATATAGGATGCAAAAATTATGATAGCAAACACAAAAATGACATTTACGGTTCCTAACACGGATAAAACTAAATCACTTATAGTGAACATTGTTGTAGCTAATATTATAAAAAACGCTATAAGAAAAAACCCCTTAAAAACTAAGGATCCAACACCCATTCTTGAAAACACTCCATTAAAGGTTGTGAAAAATTTCGTAGATCTTTAAGGCTTCCTTCGCACTCCTTGTAATAAGGATCCAACCACGTCATTACTTCATTAATCTTAGCTGATATAGGTACGTGGATCAGCGCACCACCATAAGGTAGATACTTAAACATCACTTTTAATGCTTTATTGCTCAATGAATCTTTGCTTCATAGTAGCTTAATTTTTACTTTATTGACAGCTCTTGCTGGGATGTCGCGTTTAATTTAGTTACATCTATATTAACTAAAGTCATGCTCTGCTATACGAGAACTATAGAGACTTTTTGACATGTATAATCAATATTTGGTTGTCTTTTTATCCGTGTTTTTCTGTTTAATAAATGCTACATTAAAATCTAATTTTTAATAGGTTTAAAGGAATATTTGGCGAGAATATTTGATGTATGGTAAAAAGAGGGTGACGACGCTTCTACAATAACGAGGTCGGTTTTTCTTAGGGTTTCATTTGCTCCTTTCAATACTAGTGGTTCGGCGCCTTCAACATCAATTTTGATTATATTGATGTTGTCTTCGTTTACCAGTATAGAATCTAATGTGATTATATCTACATCAATTGCTAAGCGATTATCCGAATTTCCATTCGAGCTTAGTAGCGAGTGCCTACCGTGATAGTCTGATAAAAATAGCTTGGCTTCGCCCGAGTATGCTCCGGCAGCTGCCTGAAATATATTTACATTCTTTACTTTTTCTTGATTAAGTTTAAGATTCAGCTTGAGGAGACGGAAATTGCGTGGATGCGGTTCTAGCGCGTATACGCGTGCTTTCTTCGCAACTCTTATCGTATATCCACCTATGTTGGCTCCTACATCAACGAATATTCCTCCATTTTGAAGATGATTCAAAATGAATCTAAGTGTTTTCGGCTCATAGCACATAGATGCGTGATAAAAATCCTCAATGTCCTCAACAACAAAACGAGACCCGTCATTAAATTGGATTGCGGTTGGCTCTTTCCTGAGCAAACGTTCAAGTAGGTTTTTGCTAAGAGATAAGCCGCACCCGTATATCACTAATTGTAAAATTGAGAGGTCATGGTAATCATTGATTGCGGGTTTATATAGAAAGTAGCGAGTATAGCCCAGTATCCCCTTAAAATGGCCTCTCAGAATGCCTCCACCTGTTACTCTTAGCGCCTCAATTACGCTGATCCTATAACTCATATTATCTATCTCATTATAGACTTGATGATCATAATCCATATCTTTGAAATACTTTAGTTTACTAATTAAAGGTTCTTTAACGACATTCCATGAACGTTTTTAAAGAATGAAGCCATGAAATTTATTACCGTAATAGTTTTTATAATTATCAACATTGTCAAGATATTCGCGAAGAGAATCTACGAAACGCGACGCATTACTTTCTACGATATAGAAAAGTACATTTCTTCTAAGAGAGATGACAAATTAAAGTAAAATTATCACGTTCAGTAACGAGTTCTTATTAAAACTAAGATTTTTTTACGAAGATTTAAGAAGAATATGAGGAGTTTTGCCAGCGTATCTGAAAAAGAAGTGACAACGCTTCCTTCTATCCACAGAGACAGAGGTTTAGCTTTTAGTGTTAAGAATTTTATTTTTATTTTTTGGAATAAAAAAGGTACAATATATGTTAATTTAAGTGGCGGAGCTATATAATATGGTTCATTTTCTTCAATGTCCGGTCGATGTATAGCGCTTCCGTAAGCTCTGGCCTCTGCTTTTCTAGGAGAATTTAAGAATAAACTAAGTAATGTTTCAGCAACATCTTGGAAATTCGTTAACTTAACCTCATATTTCATCACATTTTTAGCAAATAATTTTGCAAAATGTATTATTGAGTCCTGCTGTACCTTTAATCCCCATTTTAATAGCTCAGTATTCTTTTCACTTTTAAGCACAGGCTTAATTATTTTTCCCTCTTTTCTATATCCAAGTGTTAAGCCATGCGTGGCTCCTGTAAAGATTTCGTATAAGGCTGCATATCCAAGTACATGATAGTGCTTATCATTCTTGAAAAAACATAACCTTCTATCGGATTTATAAACTGGAGCAACATTTATTAAGTCTAGACCAACATAAAAACCCGTGATACCATAGGAGGAATTATAGAGTCCTCCATAGTCTAGAACCTTGCTTAAAGCATATTGCAACAGCCCCTTCCATCCTACATCAACAATACCTATCCTTACGTTTTTGTTGAAACCTTCTTGCCTCAAATACTCTAAAAGAATTCTTCTTTTTCTTTCAGCTATTTCTAAAATTCGCTCCTTTAAACACTTCAAGTCTGACGGACTAAACTTAGAGTAGCATTCTTCTTTTGCGAGACCAAGAGCTTTAAAAATATCTTCGAGAGCTAGAGGTCTTGACAGCTTTAGCATTTCATCTATATCATTCTTGACTATAAGAGATGGTAGGTATAATGCCTTCCTTGAGACGAAAAGATACCTAGTTTCAATCCTGATCTTGAAAGCGTCCACTAAAATATCAGCAATAGATTTTAGTATCTGCCCATCTCTTGACAAGAAATATAACCTTTCAAGTCCCATTTTACTAGCGTTTTTAAAAATCCAATAAACATAACAAAACAAAAAAGGCCCAATAATATTTGTCGATACTTCATGTATTGTTTGAAGATGTTCATTTTCGTAGTGTTTAGAGAGCCTAGCAGCCTTCATTGTTCCGGCAAGAACGCACCGCAGCTCGTACGGTAACCTCATACTATAATATATTGCCTTTTCATATCTCGAGGGCTGACTTTTCATATATAGCTTAGCAGGAATACCCATTTTACGTGGGATTTTAAAGTCTGACCTTTTATTGTCACCTATGTGCTCCTTAATGCGATATCTCTGAGAGACGACTTCATAAAGACTCCCAGTACACTTAGTCTTACAGTACTCTGATGAAACATATATTTCCCTTGCAACCACACCAATACTCTTCAAGAAATCTTCTATTGTTCTTTTATTAAAATAAGTGTCAGAAACCAAGATCGTTTTCTTTTCATCTATTTTCTCTAGATTCTCTATAATCGGAACTAAAGACTCTTTCTCTAATCGAATCTCCTTCTCTTTTATCTTCTCGGATAAATCTTTATTTAAATTTAAGATAAATGATAAAATCTCGTAAATCTCATCCAAAGTAACCTCTTCATGTCCAGATATTTCTCTAGCTAATTTTTCAGATTCTATCCTTAAACTTTGAAAGGCAGAAGGATCAATATTAAGGATTCTGCTTCTATGAAGGCTTTTTCCAAGAAAATAAAAGAGATCAGATGGGTTGTAAATATCCCTAGTAATTATCGTATCAAATATATCAAAGCTATTCACAATTTCCATATGATTCCTATCCCTGCCTAACATTTTTAGCCATGACTAATACCTGGCTCAACATTCTCATATGCTCTTTTTAAAGTTTATAAGTAATGGATTAATTGAAATTTAGGCTAGCTAAAAGCCTAAATATCTTCCAGTAACTTCTGAGGTTTACGTATTCCTCCAGTAAGGCATCTAAAGTCTATGAGGATACTGCCCCGCCTGACAACGTTCTTATATAAGCCGAAGCACAAAAAGTCTTCTATGGAAATCGAGGTAAAGCTATGCATAAACTTTTTATCATCTCGTTCGCCTAAGTATAGTATGCTCTTCTTTTTATCCTCTAGATTAGCTGCGCTGCACTTTTTCTTGTTCATCATTTTTGGCTATGTTCATGCTTATTGCTTTGAAGAATGAGTTTTCATGAACTTCTTAACTAGAACTTCTGTCGTTTGAATGGGGTTGGAGTTTTTATTGGCGCTTCTATCCTTATTGAGTTTTTAGGCTGTTTGTATTGCTTCTTGGACAAGTTTTTCTTAACAAGATGAGTGATACTTCAAATTTGCCGGCTAATTGTGACAGATTAGAGTGCAAAATCTTTTTGTTTCTTATCCACTTAATAGACATAAGACGTTGTTTAATTTGTATATCGTCTATGATGATTGTTTTGGAGAGAATTTTATAAAATTGTAGTTTGAATATATTTTCTAAAGTTTTGCAGTCTGGTCGAAAGAAGTTATCTATAGGATCAGGATGGTAGAGGTATCTTTTGGGCACGGTTATTAATAAGTAACCGCCATTTCTTGTGACTTTCTCTAAACCAATAATGACCATTGAGATATCAGACACATGTTCTAAAAGATTAAAGCATAAAACAAGATCGAAGGCGACATTAAGACGATGAAGCTCGGCTGCATCCATCACGATATCAATACCTTCTCCGCTTTTGGCATCTAGATGGTAGATGCAGCAACCAAATCTTTTTAGGGGGAGAAAATGTTTTTCTCAATAAAAGGCTGTATTTTAGTTCTGAATGTAAGATCAGATGAGCCGACATCCAGAACTGAATTAACCCTTTCTTTCTCCAATATTTTAACTAAACATGCTCTAATGTAGAGAGATTCTTTTTCAAACATATTATACTCACGCTCAAATTCCATCGATTCGATGTTAATAGTAAATCCTGGAGAACAGAGCTATAATAGACATCTGCTTCAGAGGAATACTTATGGAACTCTTGGCTCGGAATATGACCCGACCAACTTGCTCTGAAATCTTTTACCAACGGTAGAATGTAATAACCTGTAGCTTTCTCTAATACGGTAGTGATAAGCAGGCTCTACCCGGTATGTAGGGTCCATTGATAACTGTTAAGTCATTGTCTATGTAAACGCCCCAACGGTACTCTTTAAGCACCTCTAATGGTGGCTCAAGCCATGTTCTGATGAACCAGCGGTAAAGCCTGATATGGGGGTAGTCATCTATGGTAGGAGCTCTTCTGAGTTCGTCGAGTTTTATGTATATGTCTCTGCTCGATATGCTTGCCACGTCTTTAGGAGATCTGGTAAACGCCTTAACATACCTCTTGATCCAGCCCTTTGGTGCTATGGCGTCGTCATCTGTAAATAAGATGATATCACCATTTGCTTCCCTTTTACCTATGTTACAAGCAGTAGTGAAGGAACCTCTATCTTGTTCTACTATAATGCACGGCAGCTGATGATTTGAGCAGAATCTTTCTATCGCCTTGACATCGCAGTCCTTGACGACCAAGATGACCTCGTGGGGCCTTATAATCTGTCCTCTTAAACTGGAAAGCAAGCAGCCAAGATACCTGCAACCCTTGCTAGAAACAACTACAGAAACCTTCATTTCTTTGCTTGCTCAGCAGAATATGATGTTTATTATATTTATTTTGATGTTGGAGATTTAAAGCAGCTCTACCATTCTTACAGGGTTGATACTTATGCTGGCTTTTGCGGATCAGTATGTACCTTTATTTAGGTTATCATCTATTATGTGGATATTGCTGTCAACTAACTTGGTCTTCTAGCGCTTATTGTGCGTTTTAATTTAACGCAGACAAACCCAGCTTTTCTTAGTGTTTCGATCACTGCTTTCGGTTCTGAATGGTATTCCAAGACTATTTCTTTTATTTTCTTTAAGGTTTCGTTCTTAAGATTTTTGAAAATTTCTTTTTCACATCCTTCACAGTCTATCTTTAATAGATCAATGATGTCTAGGTTGCGCAACTCGATTATATCGCTCAGGGTTAAAACGTCTATCCTCTCAAGGCCTTCTACTTCATGGACGTCACGAGACAAAACAGAATAGGAGTAATCATAAATAGTTTGAGGAACAAATGCTTTACCTCTGGTCCCTCCAACTGCTGCCTTGGTAAGTATGACCCTACTGCTCAGGCTATTTATTTCTAAGTTTATACGCGCGTAATCATAGTGGAAAGGAAGTGGTTCATATGCAAAAACTTTAGCGCCGTGGAGGGCAAAGTATGCGGGAGATATTCCGATAAATGAGCCTATATCAACTACTACCTGCCCCTTTAGCGGCGTGCTAAGCGGCCTATAAACCTCATCACCAAAAACTTCACCAATAATAAATAGGTCATTTATGCATGTTAGGTAAAACTTCAATTTATAACGCGGTAAATACACTTGTAATAATCCATCTTTGGGTCTATTATACTCGCCCCTCATAGCCTTAAGATTAACCAACCCCCAGTAAAGGTCTCCATATTTTAAAGAAACCCCATCTCTCATAACAATTTGTTTGTTGCTCTTTAAACCAAATTCCACTAACAGCACGTTGTGGAAATTGCTTGTATATTTTAAACCCCTAAGGTACCTGCGCCCCTCCTTATATAGGGCATAACCAATGGTTTTAATCCGGAAAGCAACGGATGATGTCAGTGCGCCCAAGGTTCTTCGAACCCGCTTCACCTAACGATTGCTTCAAGCAGACGCTTTGTTGTAATTTACGGCGCCAAAATTGTTATAAGCTTCAGCTGAGGTTTCAATTTACCTCTAATTAATGCTGTCTTCCCCATTTACTGGCCACTGTATAGGTACTTAACATATGCTTCAACAACTTCGCTCCAGACAGGGACCTTTGATCGAGACTCTTTTGTACATCTTTTCATAAGGTCTCTTATTTCGCCAGCAATAACATAATCATCTTTCTCTAAATTCACTACTAGGGTCTTACATCTACCGCTAAAGTTTACTCCCCAAGGCTTAGCGACCACTACTGGCACGCCTATGGCGTTCGCCTCGTTAACTGCTTGTCCAAAGGCTTCTTTCTCTGAGAGAAGCCCGAAGAGGTTGGCTCTCGAGAGGTAGTTTATATATTCCTTATATGGTTGTGGCGGCTTAAGCTCATACTTGATTCCAAGTTTATCAAGGTACTGCTTGAGTTTGTGCTTAAAGCTGCCTTCTCCGAAGATCT
>JAWBXL010000030.1:0-15730 GCA_038867895.1 Bathyarchaeia archaeon
GCATTTACTATCAAAGATTGGGCTGGTGCAGGAAATAGAGTTTAGCGATGGTGTTTCCAGGTTTGACCCGGATCCGTCGCTTCATATCCACGTAGTCTGCTTAAAGTGCCGAAAAGTCGAAGATTATAGGTCAGAAAATGTAAATAAGTTATGGGCTGAGTTAATTAAAGAACTTGGATTCAAACCACTCGGGCAGAGAATCGACGTATATACATGCTACAACAAGTGCTCGCAGAAACGCCCTCTGCAGCAAAACACGATATAAAATAGTGACCTTCAACAGCGCTTTTGATGAATTTATTCCTTTAGTTTCTCCAATATTATTGCTGGACAAACCTTTTTTACGCCATCTATCCTACCTATCTTCTCAGTAACAATTTTTAGCAGATCCTTAGAGTCTTTAGCCCATGTCTCTATCATAATCATATGGTCCCCTGTGGAAGTAGCAACATACTTTGTTTCGGGCAATTCGCATAGCTTTTGCGCTACCTCAAGAATCTTTGTTGGTTCAACATCTATGCCTATTATCGCAATTGCGTTAAAACCCATCTTTGGAGGATCAACAATTATCGTAAATTTCCTTATGACGCCTTCCCGCTTCATCTTCTCTACTCTCTTCCTAACTGTGGATTCGCTCATTTTGAGCCTACGGGCAATCTCAGTAAAAGGCATGCTGGCATCTTCCTGCAAAATTCTCAAAATGGCTAAATCGGTATCATCCATAACATTTTCCTCCACTTCTTATCCTCATCAGTCAATTTTATTCCGAAAAGCATGCATAACTTTTTAAAATTGTACTAGGATAATAAATTTATCGATCAGAGATTGAAAAGCATTTTTGCTTGAGGAGGGGGTAGAAGCTTGGATAAATGGGAGTGTCAAGTATGCGGCTACATTTATGATCCAGAAACCGGGGATCCGACACAAAATATAAAGCCCGGAACATCGTTTGAAGACCTGCCAGAAAGATGGGTTTGCCCAATATGTGGAGCTCCAAAAAGCATGTTTAAAAAGGTAATATAGCCAAGTAGTAATTGGAGAGAGGATTTATGGAGACCACTAAATATTATGTTCTACCACAATTGCCCTATAGATATGGTGACTTGGCACCATATATGTCTGAGGAGCAGCTACGCATACATCATACCGTTCATCATCAGGCTTATGTTAACGGGGCTAATGCAATACTAAAGAAATTAGATAGAGTTCGGAAAGAGAATGTGGATATAGATATGAAGGCCGCTTTAAAAGAGCTATCATGGAACATAGGCGGGCACCTACTGCATTCGCTTTTCTGGGGAAACCTTGCCCCACCGAGTAGGGGTGGTAGGCCGAGCGGGAAGCTCGCGAATTTAATTAACGCTGAGTTTGGAAGCTATGAGAGATTTAGGAAAGAGTTTACTCAGGCCGCCCTTACCGTCGAGGGTTCTGGCTGGGCCGCGCTAACCATGTGCAAGCAAACTGGCCGTCTGATGATAATGCAAGTAGAAAAGCATAACGTAAACGTATATCCAATGTTTCCGATTTTAATGGTCTTAGATGTTTTTGAGCATGCTTACTACATAGACTACAAGAATAAGAGGGCAGATTACATTGAAGCCTTCTGGAACATAATTAACTGGGACGAGATAACCAAGAGGTTAGAGGAACATCAAAAATAAAAGATGTTGATTGGCGTAAACCCTACATCTATTTTCTTTAATTGTATTGTTTTGTATTAAGATTCTTCCTTTATCCTCTTCGCCAGAGATTTGCCAAGCTCAATAATTTGTCTCATATTCTCTTCTGTTGGAGGGCCGTTGATCTCCAGCGCGCCAGCAACCTCGATCTTAAGATCCTTGATTATTTCCTGAAGTTGTCTCACGGCGCTACCACCCCAGCCATATGAGCTTAAGATTACAGCAAACTTTGTTGGTGGGCGTAGCGCCTTAAAAATGTACGCTGCGTAGATAGCTAATGGATGCGCGCCTCCCAGAACTGTTGGTGCTCCAACTATCACCGCCCTTGAATCCACGAGGTCTTTTGCTAGCTCACCGATATCAGCTACGACAAGATTATGAAGGGCTACTTCAACTCCCTCCAGCATCAGCGTCTCAGCCATCTGGTTTACCATGGCACCTGTACTACCCCACATACTCACGTAAACTATTGTTGCCTTATGCCTAGTCTCCCCAGCAGCCCAGCGCCTATATGCGCTCAAGATGATTTCTGGCTTCCTATGTATTGGCCCGTGGCTTGGCGCAATAATCTTGATGTTTAGACCAGAGATTTTATCGAGGGCCCTTTGAGCCATTGTTCTATAAGGCATCATTATCTCACCCCAATATCTTTGCACGTGGACGATTAGGTCTTTAACTTCGTCGCTGTAGATTTCTCCGGCTATGTGGGCTCCGAAGAAGTCGCATGGGAAGAGTACTCCATCCTCCTCGAGATAGGTGAACATTGTTTCCGGCCAATGGAGCATGGGAGCGTCAATGAAGCGCAGAGTTTTATCGCCCAAGTTTATGATTTCATTATCGGCTACAACTTTAATTCTATCTTGAGGTACATGATAATATATTTGGGCCATCTTGGAGCCTCTGGCGGTTGTCACTAGTCTCGATTTAGGTGAGATCCCCATTATATGCGGTATAGCGCCAGCGTGATCCGGCTCCGCGTGGTTCATTATGATATAGTCTATTTCCTTGGGGTTTATTAAAGAGCAGATCTTACCTTCTAATTCATTCTCGAAGCCAGGGTTCACAGTATCTATAAGAGCTTTACCTTCACTACCAATTATTAAATAAGCGTTATAGGAAGTGCCCCTTGGGAGCGGGATCAATGCATCAAAGATCCTGCGGTTCCAGTCTTTTGCGCCAACCCAATAAACGTTCGCACACACCCTAATAACATTTCTCTCAAGCATTCCTTAACACGCTCAACAAAACTATTATTTTCAATAAAAACATTTATGCCTTTACTAACGTAATCATGATTCAGAACGAAATGGAATGAGGAAAACTATGTAGAATATTCTCATTGAATTAGTCTCTTTGATTGACGTAGGGGAATTTTTCCTCTCAGATTAATTTTCTTATCCGTCATTTGTCACATGAACTGAAAAGTATAGGTTTATTCATAAGAGGAGTTCATTTCTAAGTCCATAAAAATTATATATAATTTAACCTAGAAATAATTTCTTGGTGGTTGATAATTGACAAGTATTAAAGGGATGATTGAATGGCCTTATCCGGTGCGTTATGGTGTTGTGAACAAGGTTGATGCGGATGTTCTAGTTTTGGGGGGCGGTATCCCCGGCTCATGGGCTGCGCTCTACGCTGCTAAAGAGGGCGTTAAAGTTGTGCTCGTTGAACAGGCAGATGTATATTCAGCTGGTCCTGGAGGGGCTGACCAATTTTGGAATGTAGCAGAGAACCCATGTAGCAAAATATCTAGTGATGAATTGATACAGTCAATGGAGGAGGTAGATCCATACTTAAACGGAATTACTGCTTATGTTACTCTAAAGGATAGTTATGACATAGTTCTGGAATATGAGAAAATGGGAGCTAAAGTTAGAGATATACTTGACGAATATAAAGGAGCTCCGTTTAGGGATGAAGAAACAAAATTCGTGTTTTATCTCGACTGGGAGAATAAGATACACATAATGCCTTGGGGTCAAACGCTTAGACCTGCCCTTTATGGGGCGTTAAGAAGAGCTGGAGTGGAAATGTATGGCAGGGTAAAGGTGACAAGTTTGCTTACAGAAGGGGGTAAACAAGGATCAAGAGTTGTAGGAGCAACAGGCGTTAATGTTCGTACAGGTGAATTTTATATTTTTAGAGCAAGGGCAACCGTTCTTTGCACTGGCCACATAAATGAAAGGATTTGGACATATATTGGTGCCCGTTTTCAGCCCGTACCAATTCTTCCTTCGCAATCAGGCGCTGGTCACGCGGCGGCTTGGAGGGCAGGTGCCGAATTTACTTTAATGGAGGCTCGGAGAATCTTTCATGGTTTAGCTGGTTTTCCATTCTACAGCGTTGGTAGATCATATGATCCATATTATGGATGCACTATTGTTGATGCGACGGGAAAAGAGATTCCATATGTTACTGATGATGGCAAGATTCTCAAGTCAGTTGAGGAACGATTCTGTCCATCTCTTACAGGTAAAAGAGCATATCTTCCACATGGAAAAGAAAAATATGCTCGACCACATAGTCTTAGTTCTGATCCTATTAAATTCCCTGAACTTGTGAAGAAGGGAGAATATGTCCTACCATTATACCTTGATTTACCGAGCATGCCAGAGCATGTTAGGAACTATATGTTCCGTCAATGCCTTGTAAGCGAGGGGAAAGGATGGATTATATATAAGATGCTGACAGAACATGGTTTCGATCCATCACAGGATATGCTTCAATGCTACGGTGAGGGGGTAATACTGGATCCAGTTAAGAGCTGGACTGTTAGAACTAGTAGGGGTGGACTTGTTCACGACTGGTACCTCAAAACTAATCTCGAAGGGCTTTTCGTGGCTGGAGACATTTGTTTTAATACGTTGGGGCATACCACCGCAGCGTGCAGCGGGAGGTGGGCAGGAGTCTACGCTGCAAGATATGCAAAGCAATCTCCAAAACCTGAAGTGGATGAGAATCAAGTTGAAGCTGAGATGAAAAGAGCGTACGCTCCAATAGAAAGGTCTGATGGAATAAATTGGAAAGAGTTGAACGCTGGTATCAGTAAGGTTTTGAGAACCTATTGCTGGGAATGGGCAAATGAGGAAATGTTCAAAATAGCTTTGATAACTCTCAGAGAATTAGAGGAAAAAGAGGCTAAAGAGGTTGTTGCGTTTAACCCATATGAACTTACGAGGGTGCTGGAGTGCTTTGATCTACTGACAGTCGCCCAAATGGTTGTGTATGCAGGAATGGCTCGAAAGGCATGTTCAGAATTTCTTGCATTTTATAGGTCAGATTATCCTGAAAAAGACCCACCTGAATGGACTAAATTTATCACGATGAGACTAGATAACGGTAGAGTTGAATACGGTGAGCTCCCAATACGCTTCTACCTTAGGCCACCTTTTGCTCCTACATATAAAGAAAACTATGAAAAATTTAAACCATGGTAAGGTGAGGAAGATGGTTGAGAAGAAAGTGTACGTGCCTGTTCCAGCTCAATCAATAATAATTTTTGATCCAAATGTTTGTACGGGATGCCCGGATGTAAAACCGGAGCCACCGTGTATAAGAGCATGTAGAATGAATATGCTTATCCCTAACCCAGAGAAGGGTAAGCCTCCGATAGTAATTTATCCTGAAGACTGCTGCGAATGTGGGTGTTGTGTCCATGCGTGTCCAAGAGCGCTTCAAGGCGCTATAAAAATGATCTATCCTATAGATGAACGATTTCGTTGGAAACGTAAAAAAACTGGTGAACACTTCCGCATAGGAATGCCTAACCCTCCGCCTCCCAACCCCACCCCACCAATATCCGGATGGTATCCAGAAAAATAAACTTCCTCTCTTTTTATTTTTGGTCATTTTTAAAGAGTTAAAACCATGAAATGTCTATACCAAAAATATATAATATATTTTGTAAAACTCATGAAAAATTTTAAATATAACAAAAAAACAAATTCCCTTTTTTGGGAATCAAAATTGGTTGAATATTGGAAAAAAGCTGCTGTTGTGATGGGTTTAGGAACATGGACGGATGCCATGGATTTTGCGGTTATAATGTATGCGGTAGCGATGCTGGTAAGTGAGTGGAAATTAACTCCTGTTGAGACCACTTGGCTGCTCACTACTTTTGGCGTTGGAGGATATATTAGCATGCTATTAAATTTTGTTACTGGACCGTTGATTGACGCTATTGGAAGAAAAAAGATGTGGGTTATCGGTAATCTGATTGCAGGTATAGCATATTTAGGAGCCTCTACAGCACCAAATTGGTTTGTGCTTACTTTTTGGCGTCTTCTAGGAGTTTTAACTCTTGCTTTCACGCTTCCAGCTTTTTATACTTTAATGCCTGAAGAAGTCCCTGCCGATAAAAGGCAAACTATTATTGCGCTTGCGGGAATACTTAACATGGTCGGGGTGCTTAACATTAACTTATTCTTGGCGCTCACCGGAGTTTTTCCATGGCTAACATGGAGAATTATGGCAGCTTATGTGGGTTTTGCCGATCTACTGCTAGCAATACTTGGCCTCATTATTCTTAGGGAGCCACCACTTTGGCAAGAGCGTAGGAAACTTATTAAAGAGGGTAAAATTCCAAAAGAAGAAAGCAAAGTATCTTATAGGGAAATTTTAAGCGGAGAGATGAGAAAGAAGTGGTTGGTGGCCGTACTAGTTCCACTTTGTTTTAGCATGACGGGAATAGCGACCGTGACAAACATGTATCTATCATATTTTCAAGCAGCAATTCTAAAATGGTCCCCCGCCATCATTGGAGTTATAGGACTCATTGGAACAATCGTAGGGGCTATAACACGGATGCTTATGGGTCCAATATCCGACAGAGTTGGCAGACTAAATACGATAATAATATTTGCAATTCCAAGCGCTGTAGCTTGCGTATTACTCTGGAATACCCCTAACATAGTTGGAATCGGGGAACATTTACCAGTTGTAGCATTTTACATGATTATGAGCATAATATTCGGCTTAGGGACATCAGCTCAAGAGGATACTGGTCGAACATATATTTCAGAAGTTGTTCCAGCCCGCGCGAGAGGCACATCTCAATCCCTATTGCAGGCTTTAAAAACAATTGTGCTAACACCTCTCCAAACGGCAGCAGGTCTTCTAGCGGCGGTCATATCCCCAACGGTCGCATACGGTACTTTCCCACTAATCGGATTCATACTTGGCGTTGCAGGCGCTATCGCTGCTAAGAAAATGGGTCTTGAAACTCGAGGAAAAATACTAGATTAATCTTTTAATTCATTCGTCATCGAAAAATCTAATGCCACAAGTTGCTAATCAGTCTGGCTGATACCTAAAAAAGAAATCTTCGTAGTGGAGAAACTGCTTATAAATATCAACAAGACAATCGCAATGAATTCAAGTGTTTATTTCCTGCTAATATTGAAATATCTCTTGTATTTCCGAGAAGGTTTTTTGTCTCATATGCTAAATCTTTCAAAATGAACTAGAAAAATATATCCCAGATCAGTCAAAGGTAGTCGCTTGTTTAAGCACATGAGACTCCCTCAAATAAACGATTCCTAAAATTTTAGGTGCAAAAGAAAGGGAAATTTGAATGAGATTAGTTCCAGCATTTTCTGCATCATCTTTGCTTATCTAATGGTGCTCCATTTTGTTACTGGCTTGCTGGTCACTGCCTCCAATAGTAGCGTGCTCAGCATAAGTGCAGGTTGACCTGCAACAGCCAAGAAAGCATAGCAGTTGTTACAAGGTGTGACAATATAGTCGATTTCATTATCCTTTGCTATCCTCATAATTTCTTGCATGTCAGTAAAGCAGCATAATTCGTCAGGGAGGTCTATTATCCTTAAGTTTTCAATACGGTCAAGCCATGAGCGGTAAGTATTAAAATCAATTTTAAGCTTAGGGTTCAGAAACTTCTTCGCTATCCAGCAACCACGATACCAGCCCACCTTAGTTGGTTTAACCATTCTTAGCTTTTCCACTTTTTCTAAAGGTTCTTTTAGAATGTCCAGCCCATATCCTTGGTTCACGCCCATGCTTTTGGCATCAGCATCTACTAGCTGTGCTAGTGCGTGACACATGTGGCAGAACTGATATATATTTTTAGCCTTTATTTTCTTAGCCTCTTCAACATTCTTAATAGCTAAGGCTTTTACCTTAGAAAGAGCGTCATCCCACAATTCGGGAGGCGCGCCGGGCATATTGGCGTACATCAAAAGGAACCAGCCGCAACAATGTCTCTTGGGGAGAAATGTGTATTTTACTTCAAGGGTATTGAGTAGTTGAAGATAAGGGCCAAATGTCATTTCAGCACCGGGAAGCCGAGAATTGGCACAGCCATCCATTATAACATTCCCTGCGCCTATAGTATTCACGGCACCAAGCCACCGAAGAATCTTTGCCCTAACAGAGTGAACAGGATAAGGTTGTTCGCCCTCTTTAAGCATCTCCCACATCTTATCATAAGGCCACCAGCTCACTGGCTCACTAAACCATGTTTCTACCGTTCTAGTCATCCAAAACTGAGCATAAAAAGCCTTATCTCTCTTCACACTTTTCATAATCCTTATCCTCCAATTATGATGAAGGCAAAAATATTTATAAGATTTTCACGATTTAATAGAAAGATCTTTTTGTTTAGGTTGACAATAATTACGTCTTTACGCGCTTGAGAACTTGTGAAGTACGCGTGGCTGGCAAAATCTTGTCTTATATTTTAGTTTGCCAGCGCTTTGTGCCAACCAAAAATGTTAGAGTGAAAACGCGTAATATCTCAGTCAAGAATGTTAAGGGTTAAGCTCCATAAGCAATATATCAGTAGATAATCCCTCTGGCGCAATCGTCTCTTAAAGGATTTTCCTTATTTCAAGCGCGCAAACAACTATAGCATCATAGGCGGCTAGATCCTCCCGAATCCACGTAATATTTAATTTTTAAGGCTCCCTTTCAAGCGTAACTTTCACCTTAAACTTCCTTAAGTCTCGAACAATTATGGTCTCGCACTCGCAGCCATGCTTCTTTTCGGATAAAATTTTCTGTAGGTCCTCTATTCTGTCAACTCTTTTTCCATCGAACTCAAGTATTATGTCACCACGTTCTATACCAGCCCTATAGGCCGGGCCTCCCGGCTCAACCCTAACAACAAGTACTCCATGCTCTACTGGCAGATCATATTGCAGGGCTATTTGCCTATTCAGGCTTATGCCAGCTATCCCAAGCCAAGGTTTGGCATAAGATCCGTATAATATTATTTCATTAGTGACTTCCTTAGCGGCATTTATCGGTATAGCGAAACCTATACCATGAGCAAATGGAATTATAGCGGTATTTATACCAATAACCTCACCATCAATATTAACGAGCGGGCCTCCAGAGTTTCCCGGGTTTATCGCGGCGTCCGTTTGAATGAGGTCTCTGAAGAGCCCCCTGTCAGAGTAAATTGTTCTCTTAACAGCGCTTATTATACCAGAGGTTACTGTCGGTCCACCAGCTAAGCCAAAGGGGTTCCCAATAGCAAAGACCCTCTGCCCAACTCTGATATTATCCGAGTCTCCGAGCTTTGCGACAACTAAGTTATCTGCATTTATCTTTAACATGGCCACATCTAAGCCCTTATATCCCCCGATAAACTTGGCCTCAAACGTGCGTCCATCCACTAACGTAACAACTATTCTTTCAGCGCCTTCAACAACATGATAGTTAGTTAAAATGTAGCCTTTTTCATCGAATATGAAGCCTGAGCCAATACCCTCAACTGGAACAACTTGATAGAAGAAGTCTTGGAATACTCTCAGAGTATTAATGTTAGTAACGCTTTTACTTACTCTCTCAAGCATCTTAACAATTTCATCTTCACTCATAAAAACCACCTATAAAAATTAAATTAAGCCATAAATTAATTATTGCAACTTAGAGATAAAAATTTTCGGTAAAAATATAACTATTATGCCAGAGTATCTTTTTGCAGAAAAAATAGGAAGTAGAAAAATATATTTTTTAGGTTTTATCAATGTTCAGGTTCGTTTCGAAGAGCCACAGATGTCTTAGTAGTTACTGGACTGGTTACACGCAAGATGCTGCCTAGATTAACTAGAATCTATGAACAATCCCGGAGCCAAAGGCTGTTGTAGCCGTAGGAACATGCGTTTCTTCCGGGAGCCCATTTAAGGCGCCGATAATCAGGATGAGGAAGCCAGTATAGAAAAAATCATCTTCATTCCAGAAGGAAATAAGCATATGGAAGCATAGGCTGATTAATTCCCAGAATATTGGGAGGCTCAGGAGGTTGTCTGAGAAGAGGGCTCTGAGTAGGATGAAAGCTATAATTATTTTTTAGCGATCAAGATTCTTTGGTGGTTACTTATGATATCCTTCTCACATGCTTATCTACTCCCAAGTTGCCCCTCCTAGTATCTTATCCATCTATTGAAAATTGTCAAAAGATTTCGTAGCATTTGGGCTTGAAAGACTAAATATACGCCTGAATGTGAACCCAAAATCAGTAAGCCCTAGAAAGGATAAAAAGCTGCTTGAGAGAGAAAAAGGCAGCAATAAAAGACGTGAAGGCGCCCTTTTAAATGAATCCCCTTTGCCGATCTAAGAATCTAAATATATAATCCGCCATTGATTGCTATAATTTGACCGGTAATGTATTTCGCTAAGTCAGATGCTAGAAATACAACAACATAAGCAATCTCCTCCGGCTCTGCCAGTCTGTGGAACGGTATTTTTTCAATGAAAAGTTTCATAATTTTTTCTGGCATTTTCCTTACCGTTTCCGTGTTCACAAATCCCGGCGCCACAGCATTTATAGTGATGTCTCCATATCTGGCCAGCTCAAGAGCCAATGCCTTAGTCAAGCCAATTATTCCAGCTTTAGATGCCGCATAATTAGCCTGTCCGACATTACCCATTTGCCCTACTACCGACGATATATTTATTATTCTACCATATTTTTGCTCAATCATATATTTAGCAGCACATTTACAACAGTTAAACGCTCCCTTAAGATTAACATTTAGGACAAAATCCCAATCTTCCTCTGTCATTTTTTGAATTAAAGCATCTCTAGTTACCCCCGCATTATTGACTAAAACATCCACTCTTCCAAAGTCTTTAACAACTTTATTAAACATTTGTTCAACCTGCTTCATATCTGAGACGTCAGCTTTAACGAATACGCCTTCCCCACTCAACTTTTTGATTTCTGTGATAGTTTCAGAAGCATCAATTACATCATTTACAACAACATTAGCTTTCTCTCTTGCAAATTCTAACGCTATGGCTTTTCCAATTCCTCTAGCAGCTCCTGTAACTACAACTATCTTATTATCCAGCTTCAGATTCAAAAATCTCACCATTTTTAAACTTTAATCCTTTAAAGTTTATGTATCCTAACTTTGAAGCTTCCGTCCGTTAATAAAAGGTTATTTCTCTTAAAAAGAAATAAGAATCATTATGAAAGGAATATATTGGAGGGATTTGATGAACGAGATTATTAGAGTTATAAAGAGTAGGAGGAGTATTAGGAAGTTTAAGTCTGATCCTATACCCGAAGATTTTCTAGGGGAAATCATGGAGTGTGCTATCCTTGCGCCTAATGCTCGGAATCAGCAGAAGTGGCACTTCACGGTAATCCAGAATAAAGAGGTTATTGCTAAAATGGCCAGAATATTAAGAGAGAATCTGCTGAACTCTGGAATAGACTTCTTTGTAGAGAGGGCAAAGGATCCAAGTTTTGACCCGTTTGGTGGAGCACCCACCGTGATTCTAGTAACTGCTGATAAGTCAGCCCGTTTTGTTGAGTTCGATTGCGCAGCTGCCGCCGAAAACATTATGATTGCAGCCGAATCTTTGGGTTTAGGCTCACATGTAATGGCAATAACCGAATTCATATTTACATCAGAGGAAGGAAAGAAACTCAAAAAAGAACTAGGAGTCCCAGAGGGATACGAGCACATATGCACAGTAGCTCTAGGCTACAAAGACGAGCACCCGCCACCAAAACCAAGAAGAAAAGACGTAATAAACTTTATAAAATAAACTAAAAACCAGTAAAGTTTTCAGAGCAATGAGTTACAAGACAGATACTTTCGTAACAGGTTATGATAGGAGTTGTCCACCTCAATATTGACTTTTGGATCCAACAATGTTTTTTCATAGATTATTCAGGCATATTCGATTCTAGCCTTTTAATACTTATTGCTGCCTTTGGGCAGATAATATGGCATATTTGACATTTTCTGCACTTGTTCTTGTCCAATTCAAGAGCATGCCTTCGAAGATATGTTTTCCTTTCGATCCTCAATTTACTCTGGTCATTATCTATTATCATTCTTGGCCATCTAATCTCCACTTTCATCATTTGAGCAGACTTTTTGCTTTTTGCGGGGGTGTAGAATAAAAGTCTCTCTGCCAAATCTTTCCAAATATTTAACCCCTTTGTGTTGACTTGTGTTATGCTTATAGTTATTACGTTGTTTTCTGGGCAATTATTTTTACAAGCTCCACAAAATATGCAGAATTCCTCTAGAATACTAACTTTCCCATCTTCATCTAAACATATGGCATTTACAGGACATGCATAAAAACATATTTTACATCCTTCTGGGCATTTTTCATAGCCGACCCTAATTGAACCCTTGAAGGCTTTTCTAACCTTTATAACCGAACGGCAGACAGCCTGACACCAACCACATGCTGGGCAATCGGCAGCATTCTCTATTCTAATTCGTGTTTCATTAAATTGGATTACATTAAGGGGACAAGCATATAAACAAAGCTTTTCGCATAAGAGGTTAATGCGCATACAGGTCTCCTCATCTATTTCAACCTCCCTCAAAACTTCCAGAAGCGTTCCGCTCTTTAAGGCTGAACTTATGGGTTTGTCGTCAACATAAACTTTTATGGCATTAAATGGGCAGAATATCTCACATAACCCGCAGAAAACGCATAGGTTTGGATTAATGTCTATGTCTATATCATTCTTTAATGGGCTCATCGCAATTTCTCGTTATTTCTTTTTATTAGATGTAGATGAATTAATATGAAGTTAATAGAGTTATTGTTATCTTCCAATAAGTGGTTTTGTGTTCGGTAGCGAATTTGGCATTCCAATCTGAAGTATTCTCCTACTTCTTTTCGCTTCTTCCTTGGCAACCATATATTCTCACCATGGTTTATGCTTCTCATAATTCGCCCTATATGTCGGCTCATAGGGAGGCAAAAGCCACCATCTTGGCGGAAACACCCGAAACCCCATCTTTCCATCCTCTTTTTGTTTCATTGTTAATAATCCTTTAATCTCATCTCTGCGCATTTTTTCCAGCATGTAAAGCACTGTTAACTTTGCGTTTGTTAATATACTTAGTGTCTCTAACGCTCTTGTCAGCTCGTGAGGGTTTCTTGCAACAAGCTTTTGAGCCTCACCTTGCTCCATTTCCTCAAGCCATTTCAGAGCTATTTTAAGCATCTCCTCATTAGACAATTCATTAACGTATGTGCGCATAATCGTACATATAGCAACATTAAGCTCTTTCCAATTTATACCTTTAGTTCTTTTTGTTGGAGCATATACTCTTTGCCTTTCCCGTTCAACTTGATCCCAGTTAATGCTTCCAAAGGAAACTCCTTTAGCATGTTCTGCAGCCTTAGCACCTGCCCAGCGCCCAGAAACCGCCGCCCCAGCATGTTCCAGCCAAGCGAAGCACGCATCACCCGCAACGAACAAGCCTTCAAGATTCGTTCTAAAATCCCAGTCATGCCAAAGTCCGCCAGCGCGACCAGCTCCAGCTCTTGAAGCTTGGGTCTCGGCTAATGGATCTAGCCAGAAGCGTCCGAATGAATATGATTGCAGCATGTCTTTTTCTGGGTCAAATCCTGCTTGCGTTAGATTCCTGTATAAGATCCACGTTTTTCCCTCCTGCGCTACCATTAAACCAAAAATGACCCTTCTCTCATGCTCAGGCATGCCTGGCAGATCAGCATAAAGCGGTAGTTTATACTCTCCTCTCTTGCAGCGTTCTATAAAACTTTCCACATTAGTGAATCCATGCGATATAGGATATGTCTCTAAGGCGAAGGCAACATCGTAGCCACGTAGATTAGCATACACGCGTTCGTCAAAGAAGGTGAGTTGTCTCTTTGTTATAGGATCAACCCATGGAATTTCTTTACCGTCTGCATCTACTATCGTGCATGGATACCAAGTATTATGAGGGTTGCCTGTTGCGTATGATGGCATTGTTCCATGCCCAGGCCATCCGAAGAGACCTAGCATTGCTAGTTCTGCGCCTGCTTCCCAAGCTGCCGCATGTCCTCCTCCAGTCACAGACGGTGAATGCAAAGAATAATGCACGTATCCAGTGTAGCCAAAAATCCTGTTTCCTCTATCCATTCCTCCTGTACACAACACTACAGATTTAGATTTAAAAACATAGAATTCGCCAGTTCTCGTATGTACCCCCGTTGCACCGATCACACGCCTTCCGATTTTCCCATTTTCTGTGAGAAGGCTTGTGACGAGTATTCGGCTGTATAATGGAACTCTTAATCTAACAAGCTCGGCATAAAGGGCTTGTCGGAATGTTTGTCCCCAAACTCTAATTGTGTGCTTTATATCGTAGTTATAGGCGTATAAGAGTTTGGTTTCCTCGTCTCTAAATGGTGCCCCCTTAAACTCGTCCTCCGTATCCCTAATTTTTGCGCCGAGTCTCTCAAGCTCCAAAAGAGTTTTATAAGATTCATTGTAAGTTATGTAGCGTCCAATAGGATTAAAAGGTATGCCTCTCTCAGTATAAGCACGTTCATTCATTTCGATAGCTTTGTCTGGGCTAATTTTACATGCAGGATTATCAAAGGCATCATGCCAGTGATCGCATCCAGCTGGTCCCGCTGAGAAAACATCCATCTCTTCAACTACAGCCGCACTAGCTCCTCTTTTAGCGGCGGTTATAGCAGCCCAAGAGCCAGAAATACCTCCCCCAATAACTAGAACCTCTACTTGAACCTCATTTATTTTTTCATAATTCACTGGATAAGGCCATTCAACAACAAACCGCTCCATCTAAAATCACATCCTATGAAGAGAAACAACCAGTATAATTTTTAGTATCCTTATTTGTTTATAAAAGTTCTTGGATATATTTACGACTCTCTCATTTAAACTCAGATTTTTTTAAGAACATTTGATGAGAGATTTTCTTTTAATATTATACGTGCTGGTTAAAATACCTTCAACATCTTTTATGTTCAAAAATCAATGGACAATACTCATTGGTGGAGGAAACAAAAATAAAATGTTAATGATTGTTAAAACAACTCTTATTTCCATTAGCAAGAGAATTTGTTACTAAAACCTTAAGTATGTGAGAAGGATCCATCTTAGTAGCTCTCTTACGCTAAGAGTCTATCTAGAAGCGTTCGTCGGAACACAATTCTACAAAGGCTTTAACTAGCGGATCTTTATTATTAGTTCGGAGAAAGCCTTACGAAGGAAAACATGCTGCATAAGCCCTTCGTCTTTTGCTCCGAAGAATTTATGAATAGTAGTTCCAGAGCTGGTTAGGTAGACAGGTGTGAACAAAAGTTTCCTTAAAATAGTATTAAAAAAGGTTTTTATATAACGACGTTATATAAATTCATTTGGTGGATCACGTGCCAAAATTATCTATAATAGTATCCTCGGAAAGATTGGATAAGCTCTTTCCGGCGGTGACTTTAGCCGTAACCGCGGCTGCTATGGGTTGGGAGTCGGAAATGTTCTTCACTTTCTGGGGTCTCTTAGCCTTAAAGAGGGGTTATGAGCCGAAAGAAGTTAGCTTAGACTATAAGGGTTATGAGGATGAGCTGCGGAGGGCTGTTAGCTCCGGAGCTATGCCGAGCTGGCGTGAGATATTAGAGCAGGGCAAGAAGACTGGAAGATTGAAGATTTACGCATGCTCCACAACAATGAGCCTTCTCGGAATAAAGGCTGAAGATCTGGTGGAATATGTGGATGAGGTTGTTGGCGCCGCAACATTCTTAAGCAGAGCGAAAGACTCAGATATAAATCTCTTCATATCCTAGCT
>JAWBXL010000031.1:0-15690 GCA_038867895.1 Bathyarchaeia archaeon
TAAGATAAACGTTATTATTGGCGATAGTAAGCTGAGAGAAGAGAGGTCTGGGTACCCGGAAAACAATTTTATGAGGGTGCTTAAGGAGACGAAGCATAAACATAAACCAAGTGACAGCTCAAATCTTGTCTTTTTTACATATTTAGTTGCGGTGGTACCAATCTGTATGCCAATTAACGAGCCGATAAAAATCAAAGTCGCTAGCATAATATCAATGTTTCCCTTAACGGCATGAGTTAAAGATGCATATATAGAGTTTAACAATACCCAAAAGGCGCATGTTCCGGCGGCGACGGATGGTTCATAGCCAATAATATAAATCAATAAGGGGATCAGTATGGAGCCCCCACCAGACCCTAGAAAGCCAGCAAATAAACCGCTAATAAAACCTATTAGAATTATAATCCACACAGATATTTTCTCTTTGTTTGACCGCGATATGGCGATCAGCGGTGGGACCTTAAGCTCACTAAATTTATACCGCAAAAATAAGTTCTTCTTTTTACAGTCTCCCCGTTTTAAAGCTAAACTTTCGTGGATTATGTACGCCGAGACAAAGCTCAAAATTATAGCGTATGCCAGGCTCACGACGGAACTCATGTATTGAGTCCCAAAAATCTTGAGATACTCAATTATTTGTACACCAGATTCACTTCCAAGTACTGAAGCAAAAACAGCGACTAAACTAACTTTTGCCTCCACATTACCTAAGAATTTATGCCTTAATGAGTTAACCAAAGAAGACATAGAGATCTCTACAATACTTGTTCCAACAGATATGTTTGCTGGAAAACCTAGGCTGATAAGGAGCGGTGTAAGAATAAAACCTCCACCGAAACCGAAAAAACCTGAGAGAACACCAACTACAAAACCTATAGCAACCATGAATAGATTCAGCAAACCCAGCATAAGATGCGCCTCAGGAAAACAACAAAAATAAAAATTAGGGGCCAAGAGTTAATTTCTAGAATTTTAGCCTGATTATTCTTTAAGTCTGCCTTCTATTTTGCTTACCCACTTGCCGTATTCCCTAGCAGTTAACAAGTCCTTTAGCTCCTCCTCGAGCAATAGGGAGTTCTTCGGTTTGATTTCTAGTATCCAGCCTTCTCCGTATGGGTCTTCGTTTATTATGTATGGTTCTGTCTTGAGGGTCTCGTTTATTTTTACTATTTTTCCTGTTACTGGTGCGTGTATGTCGAATATGAACATCCATGTTTCTACTATTCCTATTGGCTCCATCTTTTTGACTTCTTTTCCTACTGGCTCTGTCATGACGTGGGCTATTCCCTTTAGGTGCTTAGCGGCATAATCAGTTAAGCCAACACGTATAGTGCCCTCAGGAGTTATCTGAGCCCAAACATGTTTCGGCGTATACAACAGCTGCTCTTGAATCTTCGCTAAGACCTCTTTCCTTCTTTCAGCCGGGATCCCCCTTGCGCGCATCAGCTCCTCTAAGCGTAGCCTTATGGCCTCAGCAACAAATTCTGAAACACTTCTATAGAGACCAGTTTTAACTATCTTTTCAATTTCCTCTATTAATTCTTGTCTCACACTAACGGTTCTCCACTCAGACACCTCATACCACCTCCCTTATATTTCCATGATACATAACAGAAGCAAAAAATATATATATGATGCAAATAGAATAATACTTGGTAATTATTGTATAAGCTTGTGAGATCATGGAAAGTAGAAAATTACAGAGGGTTGGGCGTTCAACTATAACAGTTTCACTCCCAAATAAATGGATAAAAGAGAACGGCGTTAAGCCAGGAGATATAGTATTTATAGTGCCAGAAAAAGATGGAACTTTAAGAATAGTTCCAAAAGAGCGTTTTTATCAGGAAGACATCGAGGAAGAATATATAATTAACGCTGATGCGTGTATGGAACATGGTCTCCTTGAAAAAATTATTGTCGGCGCTTATCTCCACGGAAAAAATCTAATCAGGGTTATATCGGCAAACCGGATAGAAAAGAACCACATGGATGAGATTAGAAGAATTGTACGAAAACTTGTTGGTTTAGGCATACTGGAAGAGACAGAAAACAACGTACTTTTACACTGCTCGCTAGATTTAACTAAATTTAAGTTTGATATGCTGATCAGACGATTAACTTTACTCGTATTAACGGTATTCTCCGAGGCTATGCAGGCTTTTCTAAAAAATGACGATAAATTAGCACAGGAAGCTATTGAGAGAGAAAATGAGGTAGATATGATTTACTATTTGGCCACACGCTTACTTTTATTCGCGCAGGAAAAAGAAGAAATACGTGAGCAAGTAGGTTTAACGGATGTTGTTTTTCTACCAGCCGCAAGATCGATATTACAGTCTTTAGAGCTTATAGGAGATATCTCTGAAGATATCGCAAAGAAGGTAATTGCGCTAAAAGAATATGGAGAAAGACCTGGCGAAGAGGAAATAAAAAAAGTATACAAAATCGGCGAGAGAGCTCAAGAAATTGTGAAAACATCTGTTGAGTGTATTTTCACAGGAGACGTTAGGCTAGCTAATAAGGTACTTGAGACGAAAAGATCCATTAAAAGCGAGATAGAAAAACTCTTCTATGAACTCCCCAATATACCATATTTGAGGACTTTTGTTTCATGTATAAGCAATATAATACATGTTGGATCAATGAGCGCTGAGATAGCCATAAATAAAGCATTACGCGAACAAAGCGATTCTCTTAAAGATATAGTCGAAATAGTTAAGCACATGCGGGCAAAGCCGACCTAATTAATCTACTTTACCCCCTTCTAAATTCTTCTAAAGAATGAGTTTCTAGTGGTTTACTTGATACTTTAAATGCTACCGAAAAAATCATCTTTTGCCTTTTTGGCTGTATCTAAGAAGGCCCGTTTGCCCAAGCTATGTTAACCTCATACTCTCTGAAAAACTATATTATATGAATTATGGAATTTCATTATCTTTAATTGCTCAGCCAGTTCCTCCATAGTGTATGTTCTCGGCTCAATTATGGTTGGATTATTCTTTCCTTTTACACAGCGGCCCAGTAACTCTCCATGATGATTCTCACGCCCTCCTTCTTCAGGCGAATTAAGTTCCCTGAAGTTTCAATCCAAACAACCCCCTCTTTCTCCAACCTCTCCATTATTCTCTCAATGTCACCAGCCATTCATTTTCACCCTCAGATATAACAATTATTTTTAACCTTATTTCAAATTTTTTGGCAGTTAATGTAAGGTAAATCAATTTATGCGCAAAACGCGGCTAAAACTGCCAGTAAGCTTCAAATATGCCAAGAAACACAATCAGCCTGGTATTTTGCTCATCCAGCTATCTTTAACTTCAAGAAAATGTCCCTCTCTTAGATGCGGAACCATAAGACATGTATTTTTACTGAGAAAACTGTAAATTCGTGAGTTTGGATTAAATCTTTTGAAAACCTTAAAAGAAAAATAAGACCGAAACTTCAGCCCTAAAAAAAGGAAAAAGAAGGGCTTTATCCCCTATAGACTATCTCTATCTCTGAGAATGACATTGTCGTCTCGCCATTTGCGTTTATTGTCACTTGGTTTCTTATTATGAATAGCATGTTTGTCAGTTCTCCTTGGCTGATAAGGGGAGAATTATATAAGTCCACTCGTATGGGAAGCCGCTATCCCTCATATTACAGTGCCTTGTCTCTGCGCTAACAACCTGATATTTCCTACCAGTAGTTAATCCAACACCTACAAGATTGTGGCTTACACAGCTACGCCAATGCGCTCCACCAGCTGAATTAAGAATCAACTGAACATTGTAGTGAACTACACCTCTCACATAGAAATCGTGGATTTCATATGCTCCAACATCATGGTAAATGGGCGGGCCAGCTGAGACTAATACTGGGAACATTAAAGCCAAAAATAAGCCAGCAGCAATCAAAAGCGAAAGCCTCGCCAACCTCCCAACCACCCAAATAACCTCCCTCCTAACTTTTCACCCTCAAAATTTAACGTGCCGAAGGCGAGAGAGCACGGATCAAAAAGCCTAACTCAGAAAGCTAATCTTTTCCAACCAAAAACAAATTGGGCCTCCTTTACGCTTATATACCTTCCCCAAAACCATCTCAACCAACATAAAAATTTTCATAAACAAATTAGACGGTTGGATACGCAATCCTAGTCGTTAAGAAGAACATCAGAAATAATCTTGAGATTCTTGCGCGGGAAGAAGGCTCCAGAACATCCTTAAACCAGCAAAAAACGAAGCAAAAATTCTTTGGTGCGGCCGCCGGGATTCGAACCCGGGACTACAGGCTTGGAAGGCCTGCGTCCTAACCAGCTAGACGACGGCCGCACCTTTTCTAGCATTAACATTATCTAGATAAGAGAAATATTTGTGGTCTAATTAATTTTTTGGCCAGGTTTTATGTTTATAGGCGTGATATTTTAAATCTTGGGTGTGTTGAAGGCGGTCTTACTCCCTCCTCTATTAGAATCTGCGCGTACGCCGCGTTTATTAGGCTTATCGCTGGGAAAATATATTCTGCATCGCTTACCGGTCCATAGAGTATGAAGTCTGCCCCTACGGCTACTGGAAGCCCATTAGCCATTGATGAGCAGGCAAATTCTAAAATCTTATTCTTTTTTTCCTTCAAGGCTTTCCATGCGGCTATCGCGTTATGAGCACCACACCCGGCTGGGTAACCATACCGCTCCTTAACCTCAAATATGGCTTTGCAGGCCAAGCCTAACGTTGCGATATCGAGGACTGTTGTGTCTACAAGGATCTTTTTTATGCCCGCCTCAATGGCCTTTGGGATCATTGTTTCTAGTAGCTTAATTCTTTCCTTATAGGATATTATCGCCCTAGCACTATATGTCAATAGTATGGCGGCTTCTATACCAGACTCCTTAATCTTATCATATATTTGGGTTTTTGATTCAGGATTGATTGAGTTCAGGATTACTCTATTATTTACGCCGATCTCGCTTACGAAATCCATACCGCTCAGCGCAGCCTCCTCGGAAACATAATCTATAAGTATTGGCATCTCGGTAGCACCCACGGCAAACTCAATATATTTTTTTGCATTCGCTGAAGAAGAACATACTATGTCGAGCATTGCTGGTAGCCCCGTTTTACTGGAAATCTCCTCAAGATTTTTAATTAGCGTCTCTGCAGCCTCACGATCAAAATCGCCTGTCTTCTCATCTCTAACTACTTTATCGCCTCTATAAAACATGCTTCCAATCATGACCGTCGGATTCACGCCGGGTTGGCCGCCAACCTTCACTCCACCTATCTCGAAAATAATCTGCTCCTTACTAAACCTAAACATTACTCAACACCCTGATAAGTAAAATGTTATATGCCTTGACTTTATTTAGTTTTATGGGCTACTTTCATGGAAAAAAGAGGACTATTAATTTGTGTAGAAGGGCTTGATAAGAGCGGAAAAACAACACAATCAAAACTTCTTGTTAAAAATTTAAGGGAAATGGGTTTTGATGCTTTTTATACATCTGAACCGAGTAACGGTGAGATTGGCAAGTTTATAGAGCGTTATGTTCTCAGGAGAGATAAACGCATACCAATTCCAGCCGAGGCCTTATTATTCGCCGCGGATAGAATAGTTCATGCAGAGAGTGAGATAAAGCCCCTGCTTGATAAAGGGAAGATTGTCGTGTCTGACAGGTACATCTACTCTTCATTAGCCTATCAAGGGGCAGCGGGATTAGATCTCGAATGGATAATGGAGATAAATAAGATGGCCCCAAAGCCGGATCTGGCCATATATTTAGATGTTCCGGCCGAGGTTGTTATGGAGCGCATCCAAAAAGGGCGTAGAAGATCCATTATGGAAAGCTTAGGAGTGCAGATTAAGGTTAGAGAGATATATCTAAAGCTCGTTAAGGAGGGCCTTCTCCTCCTAATAAATGGAAATAGGCCAATCATGGAAGTCTCCAGAGATATCCAGAAAATAGTTTTAGAGAGACTTAGGTTAAAACTCACAAAAACATAATATCACTACTTACTGGTAGCATAGTAGGATTTAGAGGAGATACGAATTGTCTCATTGGCCCATTAATCCAAGACGTATTTTCTTAACCAAGAATTTTACAAGATCGTAAGTGGATATGCGCTGTAAACCTCTCTCATGGAAGACTTGAATTTTGAGTTCATTACTATTAAATAGAAACCTTAGGAAGAAGAAATCAAACCGCAGTGCTATCCGCTTATTCTCTCTCAGCTTATAATATCTTATTATACACAGAAAATCTATCATACGTAGATATCCTCCATTAATTGCCCTTAAAAGAGTATCTAGTGTATCTGCATCAAGATAATTAAACGCTAGCCCATCAGCAACACCAAACTCTAATATGATTTCCACGTCTGGTCCAATCAGACTAAACAGGTCGTCTTCAATTTTACACCCATTTAACCTATATAAAATATTTAATATAGTCCTTTGAAGATTAATTGGAGGGACATTAAATTTTATGCGCGCACTATAATGGCTTTTTTCTGGAAAAAATGTATAAATTCCTAGAGTTTCTCTGTCCCTCATTGTTTTCTCTTTCCTATTCTCCTTATTCTCTCAAGATTTTCCAGCAATATGTTCATCACCATTCCTAGCTTCTGAATCTCCTCCGGATTATCTTCAACCCTCAGCCTTTCATTTATTTCCCAAAGTTTCATCATAATTGTCGTCTCAGCTTGATTCAGCGTGGCCAAGGCTTCTACATCTCTAATTTCTTCCTCCTCTCTGACTACAACAACCTTCTTCTGGCATTGAACGCACCACAGCTCGCCGCTTTTAAGCCTAAATAGTGGTGAAGCGCAGACTGGGCAGGACAAATCGGTTAATACGGCGCCGCTCTTAAGTAAATCAGCCATCAACCGAACTTTATTGCGATTACCCACTTCCCCGGACACGATAAACCACCAATTGCCATTTCTAATAATAACCTTAGGTTTAAATTTCTAATTTACCTTTTCAATTTAATTTTAAGAATCTTAACTTTTTCAACAGCCTCTTTTACATTCTTTGCCCGTGCAAGGATTACGATTTTATTTGGGTGGATCTGCATTTGATAACCGCATTTTAAGCATTTAGCAGTCTTCTGGTCTTCCTTCGCATATCTGATCGATGTACATTTTGGGCATGCAAATATTATGTAATCGTCCAAAATGGTGACCTCCATAACCTTAGCATTAAAGCTCATCTAGACTGGATGTTAGCCCGGATGATAACCTATAGAGCACGAAACTTAACACTCCATTCTTATATTCTTGGCTGATAATTTTTGGTATAACTGGGACTGGAAGGACAATATGTCTAAAGTATTTTATGTCTTCATACTCAGCCTCAATTATAACATCCCACTCAGAAACTCTAATCTTTATATCACCCCGCTCAACGCCAGGCATATAAGCCATAACAAGAACCCTGTCAACCTCAACATAAACATCTACTAAGGGGGATCTAACCCATGGCGCTACAAGAGGCCTATAAATTCTTTCTTCGCCAGACGCTTTCTTCTTAAACTTAATGTTAAAGGCTCTGGCGATACCGATCCCAAATATGAAACCGCCTATATGCGCCCAGAAAGCCACCCCAGATGATATTCCCGTCAGAGATATCACGCCCATAATTAACTGATAAATGAACCAGAAACCAAGATAATAATATGCAGGCACACTGACTACGGTGATTATAAAAAAGTAGAATATTAGAGTCCTTACCCTCGCGTTTGGATATATAAGCATATAAGCGCCTAAAACCGCCGAGATCGCGCCTGACGCCCCCACAGCTGGAGTCATAAGTCCCGATATCACGTATGGAATAGGCTTTATATATATTGACAAAAGTGTTGAGAAAATGTGTACAAAACTTGCGAAAAAACCTCCGAATAAGTAGAAAAGCAGGAATTTAATGTGCCCAAAGGCATCCTCAATATTATCTCCAAAAATCCATAAATAAATCATGTTGCCCAGCAGGTGTAATATGTCCGCATGCACAAACATGCTTGTGAACAAAGTTTGCAATCTTTTTCCACTTAAGATAAATGCTGGGATAACTCCGTACTCCTCTATAGCCCAATCAAGAGCATACCATCCCTGAAAAAGGAAAAAGAAGAAGATTACAATATTAACAATTATTAATGCATAATTTACGTATGGTGTTTTTGAAGGTCTGTTTTCATCGCCTATAGGTAACATTTATTGCTCCTTCTCTTTTAATAACCCATGCGACAAAAAGATTTTCTCAACAGCCTTTTTATAGATTTTTATGCTGGTCAAATATTCTTGGATGTTTATAGATTCATTGTATGTATGGCTTAGGCTTGATTCGCCGGGGCCATAGGTTGCCACAGGAACCTTCAAGCGCAGCCCAAAGATATTCATGTCACCAGTTCCAGTCTTCCGAATCAATCTTGCCTCTCTACCAGTTTCCTCAAGAATTGCCTCCCTCAAAGATCTAATAACAATATTTTCTCTATCAGCAATGTATGGTTCAACTATGCCGGTAACTTTAAAGTCGACATCACAGCGATTTTCTTCCCTAAACTCTTTAATCACGTCATCAACTATTTTTATGGCTCTTTTCGATGGTATTGTTGGGGGCAATCTAAAGTCGATACTCATAGAGCATATATCAGGCATACTATTCGTTGTGCTTCGACCATGTATTTTTGTTATGGTTGGCGTTAATGAGTAAAAGATTCCCTGTGGAGACCTATATTTGTCTTCACAAATCCTTTTGAGTTTAAGCCAGAATTTGACGCACTCTTCAATGGCGTTAGGTAGAAGATGCTGAGCGCCTAGATGCCCAGTAGATGTTTTAAAGGTGACTTTTAATTTGAGATGCCCCTTATAGGCGAAAGTTACATTGTTTATGCCGCTAGGCTCTCCGAAGATTGCGCAGTCAACATTAATCTTCTCTTTTAAGAGAGCTCTTATCCCCCTTCCTCCTTTCTCCTCATCGACAACCCCGGCGACAATAATTTTTCCCCTTAGGCTACTTAGTTTAAGGAGAGCTGCCGCATTTATCATCGCCGCTAGAGATGACTTAGCATCAACTGCTCCTCTCCCATATATTTTTTTATCTTCAACCCTCACGGGTATTCTGCCTGGAACAGTATCCATGTGCCCGCAGAGCAGAACAGTAGGGCTGCCAGAACCAACCTCGCCATAAACATTATTAGTGCTATTTCTCCAGACTCTCTCAAAACCTATACTCTTCATCTCATCTGCAAGAAAGAGCGATATCTCCTCCTCAGCACCACTTGGACTGTAAATTTCAAGCATATTTTTTAGAAGATTCACCGCATAATTTGAATCTACGCTCACTCTTCTAACACCTATCAGCTACTAATTAGTTTCTTCTCTTCCTCCGAAATGATTTCCCTGAGGACATGGATGATCGTTTCTACCTGCTCCATTTTTATGACTAGTGGTGGAAGGAATCTAATCACGTTCCTTCCAGAGTAAAGTAGTATCACCCCTTTTTTGAGGGCTTCCAACAGGATATTATATATATCTACCCTAGTCTCAAGCCCCAGCATCAAGCCTAACCCCCTAACCTCCTTAAGAAGCCTAGATTCATTAACTAGGCTCTGAAGCATAGCCTTAAATTTATTTCCTAGATCCCACGCCCGCTCAACCAGCCTTTCCTCAATTATAACGTCTATTACTGCTGATGCCGCAGCGCATGCAAGCGGGTTTCCGCCAAAGGTGCTTGTGTGCTCGCCAACCTTGAGCACACTCATAATCTCTTCCCTCGCTAAAGTCGCCCCTATTGGTAGTCCGCCGCCCATAGCCTTTCCAATACACATTATGTCTGGCACAACCCTCCAGTGCTCTGAGGCCCATATTCTACCTGTTCGACCAAACCCTGTTTGAACCTCATCAAATATCAAAAGGATACCCCTTTCATCACAGATTTTTCTTAAGCCTTCTAGGAAGCCGTCGGGCGCGACATAAACTCCACCCTCCCCCTGAATCGGTTCAACAATTATCGCGGCAGTGTTCTCTGTGATAGCTTCTTCAACCTTATCTAGCCTTCCAAATGGCACAAACCTGAAGTTCGTGATTAGGAGGCTCTTGAATGGCTCGCGGTATTTTGGGTTCCAGGTGGCCGATAATGCTCCAATAGTTTTTCCGTGGAAGCCCCTAACCATGCTTACTATCTCATTTTTACCACTATATTTCACAGCAACTTTTATTGCGCATTCAACAGCCTCGGCGCCACTATTGCATAAAAAGACCCTGCTTAAACCTTTAGGCGCTATCTTTATGAGCTTCTCTAGAAGCTCTGCCCTCTTATCATTATATAATGAGCAGTGGCAAGCTATTAGCCTCTCACACTGCTCCCTTATTGCGGATACAACTTTTGGGTGGCAGTGTCCAACTAGGCTTACGCCGTAGCCCCCCATACAATCAATATACTCTTTGCCATCCACGTCATATAGGACTGCGCCGCTCCCTCTAACAATACAGACTGGATATTTTTGGTAAACATTTGCCAAGAAGAGGTTCTCGGCGGCCATTATCTCCTCTCTATTCAGCCGTTATCACCGTGCCATTTAATCCATCTAATGCGCTTGTTACTGGATCCTGTATTAGACCACAAGCTATAATGGCTTCTTTAACGCCCGCTTCAATAGCCTCTATCGAGGCAATAACCTTCATATTCATGCCCGGCCCTATCTTGGGCAGGAGTTCTTTGGCCTCCCTTAAAGAAAACTTTCTCAAGTATTCCCCCTCAATCTTTATTCCTGGGACATCAGTCAAGAACACTAGTTTTTCTGCCTTTAACGCGCCCGCTATCTGCCCAGCAGCCCTATCACTATCAACATTTAGGAACTCGTTCTCTTCGCTAATCGCTACTGGCGAGATAACTGGCACATAGCCGCCCTCTAGGAGAATCACAATTAGTCCCGGGTTAACATTAGATATTTTCCCGGTAAAGCCTCCATCAATGATTCTCTTTCTACCCCTTTCATCCACGATGACAATCTTCTTCTTCCTATCAGCCACCAGCAGGGATCCATCTATGCCAGAAAGACCGACCGCTGGTATGCCAGCGCTTATAAGCCACCTAACAACAGCCTTATTTATTCTCCCAGTCATAACCATAGCGTATATTTCAACGGTTTCCTCGTCTGTATAGCGGCTCCTTATGCCATCAGGCGAGAGTACGAAAACCTGCTTTTTACCAAGTTTTTCGGCTATCTCTGTAACCTCGTCTCCGCCACCATGAACAATAACGATCTTCTTGCTTCCGATATTTATTACCTTTTTTATATCGTTAGCCAGGTTCTCGTTTAACCCCCTCTTAAGGATGTCTCCGCCAACCTTTAGGACTATCATGCCAAGCACCTGGAATAATTATGTTCTGGGGGGACTAAATTGGGTGGGGCGCTAGGTAGCGTAGCCCTTCCGTCTCATCCCAGCCGCACATAATATTCATATCTTGGACCGCTGTTCCAGCAGCCCCCTTCATCAGATTATCTATAGCCGAAAGAACAACAAGCCTATCCGCATGCTCATCCAGCTCGAATCCTATATCACAGTAGTTTGAGCCGACAACAATTTTTGGGTCTGGGTACCTGTATAAGCCCTTAACATCCCTGATAAATCTGATGAAGGGCTCACCTGAATAAAACTCTCTATATATACGCCATACCTCAGCGGACGCCATTGGCCCATTAAGAAAAGTATGGCAAGTTGATAATATTCCTCTAACCATGTTCACGGCGTGGGCGGACATCGAAACCACAACCCTCCCACTACAGAGCAAGCTGAGCTCCTGCTCTATCTCAGCCGTGTGCCTATGCCCAACGGGCTTATATGGTCTAACAATACTGTAATGCTCAGCATGATGTGTTGATATAGACGGCTTTACACCGGCCCCCGATGAGCCGACCTTAAAGTCCACAACAATTCTATTTACATCAATCTTACCCGACTTAACTATTGGCGCTAAAGCCAGTATACCAGCAGCGGCCATACAGCCTGGAACAGCAATTAACTGCGCCTTTTTTATCTCATCCCTGTGGAGTTCAGGTAGACCATAAACAGATTTCTCCAAGACATCTGGATTCCTATGACTCCATCCATACCATTTTTCATAGTCTTTAGGATTCTTGAGCCTAAAGTCCGCGCTTAAATCAATTATTTTCAGGCCCACCTCAAGGAGAACAGGCACAAATTTTGATGATACTCCATGGGGCGTTGCCACAAACAAAATATCACATAATTCGGCCACCTTATCCGGGTCAGACCTAACGAATTTTAATGTTGCCCGCCCTCTGAGGTTTGGGTGTACACGATAAACATACTCGCCAGCGTGAGCGTTTGATGTGGCTGCTGAGATCTCAACCTTCGGGTGAGAAAGGAGAAGGCGCAGGAGCTCGCCACCAACGTACCCGGAGGCTCCGAAGACCCCCACCCTCACCTCTTTATCACCTTAAGAGCGTATTCAATTATCTTTTCAGGAATATTGGCGCCCGTGGCTGCATAGAGTCCCTTAAATTCGGGCGTGTTATTAATTTCGTGCACTACTAATCCATCGGGAGACTCCATACAATCTATGGCTAATACTCCACCTCCAACAGCCTCTGAGGATTTAAGAGCTAAGTCGATGAGCTCGCTGGTGAGGGAGCATGGCTCGGTTCTAGCCCCACGGGCAACATTAGTCCTCCAATCACCATTCATTGAGTAACGATATGCCGCCGCGACAACCTCATCGCCAACTGTTAGGACGCGTATGTCCCTCGGGGGCCTCTTAACATACTCCTGAAGATAATAAATCTGCATTAATGCATCGTGCATCTCCTCACGCGCTTCTAGGAGGGCCTGGGCCGTATCCTTATCCTTAAGGAGGGCTATTAATCGGCCCCAGCTTCCAATAACTGGCTTTAGAACCGCTGGGTAGCCTAATGAATCCAGCGCTTTCAGCGCGCTTTCATCCGTGAAGGCTATAAGAGTCTTTGGAACGGGTACTTTAGCTTTTATAAGTGCCAGCGTTGTGAACAGCTTGTTTCCGCAGATTAAGGATACATGAAATGGATTAATGACCTGTATTCCAGCGCTCTCGAGGAAGGCTGTTATATGCAGTCCCCTAAAGTAGCTTATACAACGCTGAAGAGCTAAATCACCAAAATCATTTTTAGTTTTATCATAGTTGTCAAAGATGTTTATGTAGATATCTTTTAAGTCGATTAGCTTTATATCTAACCCCATGCTCCTTGAGACATCTATTAGCGCTTTTTCCTCCCATCTGACTCTGTCATAGATTAGACTTATCCCGCCCATTTATTCGCCCCAATCCTCACCTTCAATCTCGGCTGGCTCTAGGCATAATACCCCCTTTTCATTAAACTTAACTTCTAAGTCCAGGCCGCAATCTGGACAGCTAACTATTTCCCCCTCAAGAGCATCGTCAGGGACGTATATTTCTGCATCACACTCAGGACATTTTGCCTTGAAGGTTATCGCCCCCGTTCTTACGCTTATAGGAGAAACACATTTTTCTTTATAAACCTTTCGGTTATCTTTCAAAAATCTTTAATAATAATCCAATAAAATATTTTTTCATAAATAGCAATTTATATATTGGTTAAGAATTTTTATTTTTATGGGAAGCTTCATGGAGCCAGAGATAGACGAGATTGATAGAGAGATAATTAGGATGCTGCAGGACGATGCTAGAATATCGCTCAGAAAAATAGCTGAAAAGCTAAATGTTAGTGAGGCGACAATTTTCGTTAGGGTTAAGAAGCTTCTCGAGAGAAATGTTATAAAGAGGTTTACGGCGATAGTTTCACCTGAAGCCTTAGGTAAAAAGATAACGGCTTTTATATTAATAAACGCTGATCCAAAGAAAATCCATAGTGTTTTAGATACTTTAAGCAGAATAGATGATGTTTACGAAGTTTATGATGTGACCGGCTCATACTACGCTATAGCGAAGGTTAGAACAGAAGACCAGAGTAAGCTGGCGAAGATAATTGACGAGATAGGTCTAATTGACGGAGTCATAAGCACTGAAACGGCTATCGTCTTAAGGAGTATAAAGGAGGAAAATCGAATAAAAATCTAAAAAATACAGCAGTTATCTTTCTGGCGCGAGGCTAATGCGCTAAAAATCTTAAATAGGTAAATCGGTATTAATATGTTAAATGCTCTGTTAAGGGTGAGATTCATATCAAGCGTGTGATAGTTATTACTGGAACACCTGGCGTCGGAAAAACCCTCGTCTCAAAAATGCTTTCCTTAAAAACAAAATCTCTTCTTATATCCTTAGGTGAACTTATTAGGAAAGAAAATCTTTATATTGGAGTAGACAAGGATAGAGATACGCTGATAACTGATTTAGAGAAGGTTTCTAGAAGGGTTCAAGAAATAATTTCTGGTTCTGACCACGATGTAATCATTGATGGTCACCTCGCTCCAGATGTTGTTCCACCGGAATATGTCACGATAGCATTTGTTTTAAGGAGGAACCCGGAGGATCTTAAGCGTATCCTCGAAAGCAGGCATTATAATGAGAAGAAGATCGCCGAGAACCTTGCAGCCGAGATTTTAGACGTATGCTTATATGAAGCTGTGAACAAGTTTGGCATCGAGAGAGTGCATGAAATAGACATGAGCTCAAGAGATACTGGTGATGCCGTCCAAGAAATTCTGGAAGTCTTAAATGGATTAAGGGAGCGCAGGGTTGGGATCGTAGATTGGCTTGGAAAATTAGAGGCGGAGAATAGGCTTGAAGAATATTTAAAGGAGCTTTAAAGGGTGGAAACTCGCCCCTTTTAACTCCTTCTTAAAATCTAGAATGTTTTTAGGCCTCTTAGAAGATCCGGCCTTGCTAATAGCCGTATTCCCTTGCGATTAGCATATGCTTTTGCATGCTCGCTGAATTTTTCAGCTATTATTATCGGGTTTGTGAACCCCATGCTCTGCGCCAGTTTATCTATACTTATTACTACATTGACGCCGACCGTTCTATTCCACTCTTTAATCCAGACGGGATGGGCTTCACCCCCCCTCTTCACCATAAAGTCAAACTTCTTTGGGGAGGAGGGTTCTTCATTCGATTCTTCCATTTGATTCTTATTTATAATGTAACCTCTCTTCATGAAATATTGCATAGCAATTTTAGTTAATGATTGCCGGCTCATCTTCTCCACAAGAAAATGATGGCTATTAAGAAAAGAAAAGCCTTTTTAACAAGTTGATGTGTTTTTAAAGACCTGCTCAAATATGTTTTTTACACCCATCCATTGAGCTATTATTCCTCCGGATAAAACTTGAAGCCAGAATGTCGCAATACGTATGAAGAATATTGCCGCTCCACTAAGCGCCGGATTAAAGCCCAACAGCACATATAGGTTTGTCATAATTATTTCCATAAGACCTGGGGCGACGATGGATATTGGAGCTGCCTGGAGGGCCATGCTTATCGAGTATACTATAATAGTTTCGTAGATTTTTGCGGTTATTTCGGGGAAACCGAGTGCATAGAAGGTTAAGATAAAGACACTTAAATGGAGAAACCATGCTATGAAACCATGGAGCACAGCTAGTATAAGCGTCCATTGTCTACCGCCAAGTTGCCTAAAATCATTATAAAAGCATTGTATATTTGTGTAAATTTTCTCCCTAGTTTCTAGCAAGTTTATTCGGCTCCTGAATATGGAGACCGCAAAATTTAGGATTGGCT
>JAWBXL010000032.1:0-15656 GCA_038867895.1 Bathyarchaeia archaeon
TGTTGAGGAGCTCATGGATGAGCTTGCTCCAAACCTTAAAGCCTTGGCCGGACCGTCCCTTGGCGCTAGGCTAATAGCCTTAGCTGGCGGATTAGAGAACCTTGCTAAGCTACCAGCCAGTACTGTTCAGGTTCTTGGAGCCGAAAAGGCACTTTTTAGGGCCCTTAGAACCGGCAGCAAACCCCCAAAGCATGGGGTGATCTTTCAGCATTCTTTAATATTTAGGGCTAAGAAGTGGCTTAGGGGTAAGATCGCTAGAGCTCTCGCCGGGAAGCTCTCTATCGCTGCTAGGACGGATGCGTTTACTGGCAGTTACGTTGGTGACAAGCTTAAGGAGGATCTGATGGAGAGGATTAAGGAGATCGAAGAGAAATATCCAACGCCGCCCAAGGTTAAAAAGCCTGCGAAAAAGATTATCAAGAAAGCCAAAGCTAGGGGTAAGAAATAGTTTAAGGGTGATGCTTCATGAGCGTTAAAGTTGAGCCGATGCCAAAGTTTGATGGAGTATACCAGGTTACTCTTGAAGATGGAAGTAAGAGGATAGTCTCAAGAAATATTGCTCCGGGAAGAGATGTTTACGGAGAGCGATTAATAAAATATAAGGATGCGGAGTATAGACTATGGGATCCATATAGAAGTAAGATCGCCGCGGCAATACTTAAAGGGTTAAAGATGCTCCCTATAAAGCCAGGCTGTAAGGTTCTGTATTTAGGGGCTGCTTCAGGGACAACTGCAAGTCACGTTTCAGATATAATTGGGGAGGAAGGGCATGTCTACTGCATAGAGTTCGCTCCAAGACCCCTAAAAGAACTCGTAAATAACGTTTGTAGATATAGACCTAACATGTCACCGATATTAGCTGATGCAAGGTTCCCTGAGAAATATGCGCATCTAGTTGAGAAGGTTGATATACTCTATTGCGATATAGCACAGCCAGAGCAAGCCCAAATACTGGCAGACAACGCGAAGATTTTTCTTAAGAAGGGTGGATGGATAATGCTCGCCATAAAGGCTAGGAGCATAGACGTAACAAAAGAGCCGAGCGAAGTCTATAAGAGGGAAATAGCCATATTGGAGAAGAATGGATTCCAAATACACCAAGTAGTTCATCTAGAGCCCTACGATAAAGACCATGCGATGATCTTGGCACAATATTTACCTAACCAATAAATACCTCAATTAACTTTCAACATTTTTAAGCGAGAAAGATAGAGGGGAGTGTCCTTTGGATATTTATCCCCAATGTGCAAAGTGTAAAACGGTCTACTGCATATCCTCTCCAAGGGAAGAAATTGACGAGAGCTTACTCCCAAGTTTCTGTCCAATGAGAAACTTTAAGCAAATAATCAAGTCCGCACATGTTATGTACACCAATGAATACACTAGGAAGCTCTATTTGGCCTCATCAATGACTGAGAAAAGAGCCTATGAGGTTGTTAGGGGAAGGTTGATGCCAGTTTATCCGAGGATAAGGGAGATTATAGAATTCTGTAAAATGATTGACGCTAAAAGGCTGGGAGTAGCATTCTGTACTGGGCTTCATGATGAGGCGGCGAGGGTAGTAACAGTTCTCGAGGAATCTGAGTTTACAGTAGCTTCAGTTAGATGTAAATGTGGCGCCATTGATAAGACGAATCTCTCAGTACCACGCGAATATAAGATTCGAGACCCAGATAAATTTGATCCAGCATGTAACCCTATAGCCCAGGCCCATATATTAAATGAAGCTAAGACAGACCTAAATATAATCGTTGGCCTATGTGTTGGACATGATATACTCTTCACAATGCATTCAAAGGCCCCGGTAACAACCCTAATAGTCAAGGACCGCCTTCTGGGGCACAACCCTTTAATCGCCCTATACAGCAACTACCACAAAAACATCATAAAACCATGAGAATCTAAGCGTAGACCATATTAACCAACCGGATCAAAATTTTGTATACTTCTCCGTTAAGCCTATTAACATTCCTCAAAAGGGAATAAGATAGAAGCATGAATCTGTGTATTTAATGGCATCATAAGATTGACTTCGTATTCCTAGTTTTCAAGAATAAAAAAGAACCATGCATAGATATATATACGAGAAGGCGCCAAAAATAAACATATTGGGGTGTTATGAGTGCTTAAAGATGAGTTAAGTGAGATTGTAGGGTCAGAAAATGTTTTTGATTCTCCAGAAATTTTGGAACGTTATTCTAAAGATATTAGCTTTGTTCCGCATATTAGACCTAGATGCGTGGTTACGCCTACAAATAGTGATGAAATAAAAAGGATTGTAGGGTTTGCCAATAAAACTTTAACACCACTTATACCTGTAAGTTCCGGGTCTCCGAGGTTTCGGGGAGACACTATCCCCAGCATAGGAGGAACAGTTATAATAGATCTAAGTAAAATGAAAAGAATAATAAGAATTGATCGTAAAAACAGAGTTGCGCTCGTTGAACCAGGAACAACTTTTGCTGATCTTATTCCAGCGTTAGCCAGAGAAGGTCTTGCCCCTCTTATGCCTTTGATGCCTCGAACCACAAAATCTGTCGTGGCTAGCGTTTTAGAAACCGAACCAATAATTATGCCAAAATACCATTGGGATACTCAAGACCCTTTGCGGTGTGTTGAGGTGATTTTTGGAAATGGCGAATTGTTTCGTACGGGCGACGCTGCTGGTCCAGGTGGCTTAGAAGATCAGTGGAAAGTTGGCAAAGCTCAGAGCAGAGGAGTTGGCCCTGCTCACGTTGACTTTTCTAAACTTCTTCAGCGTGCACAAGGCACCATTGGTATTGTGACATGGGCTTCCATAGGCTGTAGACCATTACCGAAAGTTAGAGAGGCTTTTTTTGTCTCCTCAGAAAACCTGGAACCCCTTATCAGGCTGACTTATAAACTTATGTGGCGAAGGCTAGGAGATGCCTGCCTTATATTAAATAACTGTAACTTGGCATGTATTTTAAGGGAAAATGACAAGGATATAAAGAAGTTAAGGGAAAAATTGCCAGAGTGGATTCTCTTTTTCACAATAGAGCCAACTGGTTTTCTGCCTGATAAAAAACTGGAATATCAAAGAGCGGAATTTATTAGCTTAGCCCAGTCTTTTGGGCTGGAGCCTGTTTTTACGCTTTCTTCGGATGTTAAAGCTGAAAATCTCATGAAATTGCTTTCCGGGGTTTCGCCTGAACCTTACTGGAAACTTAGACTTAAGGGGAGTGTTCAAGAGCTATTTTTTATAACAACTATGAATAGGGTTCCGGAGTTTATAAAAACAGTTTACCAATTGGCGGGCGTTTATAGATACCCAGCAATTGATATAGGTGTCTACATACAGCCCATAGTGCAAGGGACAAGCTGCCATTGCGAGTTTGATCTCTATTATTCACCAGAAAATCCTGACGAAGTGAATGTTGTTAAGAGGTTTTTCTGTGAAAGTGCCAATGCGTTGGTGAGGAATGGAGCTTTTTTCGCCAGACCCTACGGCCCTCTCAGAGATATCACGTATCCACACGTTGCCGCGCCCTTCATAATCACTCAAAGAAAAATTAAGGCTATATTTGATCCAAATAACATTATGAACCCCGGAAAACTATATTTCGATTAGGAGGTTTAAGAAAATGCCTCTTGAAGATTATAGGCAAGATATAGAAAGATGTTTGAGGTGCTCGTACTGTAAACATGTACCATATTTGCCGCTAGCACGAATTGACCGAAAATTTAGGACCGTATGCCCGAGTATTGAAAAATTTAATTTTCATAGTTGGTCGGCAGGTGGTAGATTAAATATTGCATTCTCATTGCTGCTGAAAAGGATCGAATACTCTCCGAAGCTAATAAATATAGTTTATCAATGCCAAATGTGCGGCGCATGTGATATTTCATGTAAAAACCAGATGGATCTTGAGGTATTAGAGGCTTTGCATGAGCTTAGAGTTAAATGTGTTGAAGACGGCCAATTTCCCTCAGTATTCACTTCAATGATCGAAGGTTTAAGGATGGAGAATAACATGATGCAAAGACCAAAAATGGAGCGTGGAAAATGGGCGGAGGGGCTTGACGTTAAGAAACTTCCAGAAGAGGAGGCTCAAGTGCTTTTTCATACGGGTTGTAGATTCAGCTTTGATAAAGAACTTTGGCCTGTACTTAAAAATACTATTATGTTGCTTGAGGAAGCGGGTATTGACGTGGGCATACTTGGGGTGGACGAACCTTGTTGCGGGGGTCGACCATACGAGCTTGGATTTCAAGATGATTTTGTGAAATGCATGACTGTTAATATAACAAGCTGGAAAAAGGCTGGAGTGAAAAAAATTGTAACTCCTTGTTCAGATTGTTACGCCGCCTTCAAAGCCTGGTACTCTAGGTACGGCCACAGAGAATTTGAAATTATACACACTACGGAATATCTAAGCCAATTAATAGAAAATAAAAAAATAAAATTTACCAAAGAAATTCCGTTAGTAATCACGTATCATGATCCATGCCATCTGGGTAGATTGTCAGAACCTTATCTTTATTCCTCGCCAAGTAAGCCATACATCACATCACCAAAGAAGGTTTTAGGGACAATGCTCATATATGATCCACCTAAGCCTTGGAGAAAGGGAGCTAAAGGTATCTATGAAGCGCCACGCAATATTCTTAGGAATATTCCTGGCGTAAAGTTTGTTGAAATGCACAGGATCCGAGAATATTCGTGGTGTTGTGGAGCTGGAGGAGGCGTAAAAGAAGCTTATCCAGACTTTGCCTTATGGACGGCGAAGCAGAGAATATTGGAGGCAAAATCCGTAGGAGCGGAAGCTATCGTCACAGCTTGCTGTTGGTGCGAGAGAAACTTTAAGGATGCTGTTAAGGAAATGGATGAGAAAATCGATATATATGATATTGTAGAATTAGTTCAGATGGCAATGGGGGTTTAAGTGAAATGGAAGGGAAATTATCTATGGAAGCATATAAAGCGTTAGAGGATATAGTAGGGCCAGAATATATAACAGATGACCCGGTTGTCCTTGAAAGTTATAGTTGCGCGCCTATGAATGAGCCTATTTTTGGCAGTAAGTTTTCGCCTTTTAGACCATTAGCGGTTATCTTACCGGGAAGTGCTGAGGAGATACAGGCAATAGTGAAAGTTTGCAATCGTTTCAAAATAAAGTTTAAAGCGCACTCAACAGGCCTAGGAGCCTATGGTATTGCCGGGAAAGAACCCTTCCTTATTATAGATCTTAGAAGGTTAAACCGTATCCTGTTAATAGACGAAGAGAATATGGTAGCCGTAGTAGAACCGTATGTTTCGCACTGCGAGCTTTTTTATGAGTGTATTAAAAGGGGTTTACGCTTTAATGGCTTAGGAGCAGGGCCTTCTGCTTCAGTTGTAGCCAGCTCAGCCTGCCACGATGGATCAGGATTTCATAATTTAAGTGCGCATTATGATGGACAAAATGTGCTGGGTGTTGAATGGGTTTTGCCAAACGGTGAACTCATACGCTTAGGCTCTATGGCGACTAATTCAGGATGGTTTACTGCAGACGGCCCAGGGTTAAATTTAAGAGCTATATTGAGGGGACGTGTGGGATCTAACGGTGGTCTTGGCATAATTACAAAAATAGCTGTAAAACTCGCCCCTTGGTACGGGCCTCCAAAATTGAATGTAAAAGGAGAACCCCCATTATACGAGTGCGAAACTCCAGAAAACTTCAGGCTTTATGTCGTCACGTTCCCCTCCGCAGAGCCGCTAGTTGAATTTCTCCGATTACTTGAAGAAGAACAGATCGCATTTGGCGCCTATAAGCTTCCTTTAGGCGCCATGACTTTTATTCATGTAACAACCGAATCAAATAATCAAGCATGGGAACTATATAACGCGAAAAAAGATATTGTTGAAAAATGTAATCATTCGGTCATAGTTCTCTTGGACGCTATTTCACCAAAGGAAATAGAACTTAAAGAGATGTGTTTCCGAAAGCTCTTAGAAATCACAAAAGGTGAAATATTACCGCTTGACCGAAGAGAGGAGTCAGCGCTTTTGGTTCAATTGTTAATAGGTCTAGGCACCTTTAGAGAGAGTTTTAGACCTGCTGGTGCTTTTGCGGTTGTATCCATGTATGACAGTACTTATGAAGCATGCGTAAGATTGACTGAACTTATGACAGGGATATTGCTAAAATTTGCCGAAGAGGGAAAAATTATTTATAAGGAGGGGCAATACTGGCTAAGCCCATTTGCCGATCAATGGTGTCATTTAGAACAAATCTTCTCATATGATTCTGTGGATCCGGAGTCGAAGAGAGCAGCAAAAGAGCTCATGTCATTAAATACTGAGTTAATGATCAAACAAGGTTTCGGTATTCCAGGCGATGGTTTTTCAGTCAACGATGTTCTACATGATATTGCAGGTCCCGTGTGCCTTAATTATCATCTCAAGATTCGAGAGATCAAAAAAGCCCTTGACCCTAACCTACTTTCTGAGTCTCTATTCTATACAACCCCAAGATAATTTTTAAGAGAACATTAATCTTCTCCTTTCTAACAAAATTTTAGGTTTAGGTAATAAATAAAAAAGAGAGTGTTATAATTTTTATGAAATAACTTTCTATTTGTATCTTACTCTTTTAAAATTTTTCCTTTAGTTTCAAATCCCTTCTTTTTGGCTGTAAAAGCAAGTGCTAATCCCAGAATCCCTCCTATGATAGGTGGAAGCGAATACGCAGTCCACGGAGGGATAATCAATGCAAGAAGCCCCACCGAGGTAGAGGCTATGAAGTTCATAAGACCCCTTAAGACATCTACTGAGGCGCCAGCTGTTCCTCTTGCAAGCGTAGGAACGGATTCGGCAAGAAATGTTCGTGGAACGTCTTCCATGGGTGATCCTGTAAAGGCTCCAATTTGAGAGTTAAAGAAGTAAAAGAGTATAACAGGCAGCGTCATCCCGACTCCGATGATTACTGGAGTATGCCAAGCTAGTATGCTGCAAATCATGGCTGGTAAGGTTATAACAATCATCGTGTTTAATCTGCCTATTTTATCGGCTAATGGTCCGAAGGATCCTCGTATGCACGCTCTTATTACTGAACTTAATATTCCTAAAATACCGATGAGAGATGGAGACCACTTTAAAAATACTGTCTGGAAGTAGGTTGCGTATCCACCGGATGCGGCCATTAGTCCGACGGGAGCATAAACCATGGTAAGTAACCATGCTAAAATATATTTTGTCCTCACCTCAGATGAAAAGAGACTCCGCCATGAAGTCTTTACTTCCTCCTTTGGAATCTTTCCCTCTTTAATGAGCTTTTTGCGCTCCAACCACACCTCAGATTCCTTAAGAATGAAAATGCCAGCGATCGAAACTATAATGTCAAGTATACAAAGATACGTTACCATCAATTGCCATGAAATCCAAGGAAAAACTCCTGAAAGTGCTAATAAGACAGAAAACGTAGTTAACCCGGCATCTTCAATAAACCCTGAAATAGAAATCCACGTTTGCCTCTTCTCTGGGGGGGCTGACTCTGAAAGTATAGCAACGGTCAATGCTTTAGTCAATGGTATGGTTGCCATTGCAATACTTCTAGCTATAACAAAGTGAATCCAATGTGTAGCAAATATTGCTGAAAGATAAGATATTCCAGCTACTAAATTTCCTATTATAAAACATGGTTTCCTTCCATAGCGATCAGCGAATGGCCCCATAATAATAGATGCTATTAAAGTAACAGCCCATGGAATTGAAACTATCCATGTAACTTCATAACCCGTTAACTTAAATGCAGGAATTAATAATGGCATTGTCATTAATACTACAGCATAATCTGCCGCGTCGCTGAAAGTGCCAATCCCCATCAAAATGGCTGCCTTTTTATAATATTCAACCATATCGAAACGCCTCCTCATATTTTTATCCTATATATGTATATATACTTTATATTTATATAACGTTTTATATTTACATATATAACTAACTTTCTTTTACCCGCTTAATTGTTAGCCATCTTTTAAAGTAGCAGCCCATTTGATATTTTATTCTATTTTCCCTGATTCTCCAGACCTAAATCAAGGATGATATATGATTTAAAAGAACCCGCGAGAAGATAAGCGCAGAAAAGTGTGCAACCGAAAAAAATATTTTGGTTAAAGTGCTTTAAACGCAAGCTCTGTTAAGTCGTAATATCTTATGCTTTCTTTGTTCTCGGCTATTGCTTTCTCAAAATTTATGGCACAATGCGGGCAGCATGAGATGATTGCTTCGGCTGCTATATCTTTTGCCTCCTCTAGTCTCTCTTTTGCAGTCCATAAGGCAAAGTCTGGATAAGCTTCTTTTACGCCTCCTCCAGCTCCACAACACCACGAAATCTCCCGGTTCCTTTCCATTTCAACCAGCTCCACGCCCGGTATGGCTTTTAGCACTTCCCTTGGAGGATCATAAATACCTTTTGATCCGAAAAGCCATTTTTTCGGCGGTTTTGTAACGCCCAGCAGTCCAATTTCCCCTTCCCAATGAATATAGGTTTCTCCGAGCCTCCCAAGCCAGCATGGATCATGATATGTCACTCTTAAACCGATCTTCTTGGTTAGCTTCAGTTTTCCTTCGTCAATAAGATTCTTCATGAGCTCACTCACATGAAGCACTTTAAAATCTAATGTTCCAACAATCTTTGGATACTCTCTCTTGAAGGTTCCATAACAATGGGCACAACTGACTAATAGTGTTTTTGCCCCTGTTTTTCTAATAACATCGACATTATGCTGTATTAATTCCTCAGCCATTTCTTTTTGGCCCGTTTGCCACAAAATGGCTCCGCAACAATATTCTTCTGAACCAAGTGTCATAAAGTCGATTCCAGCCGCCTTTAATATTTTTGTTGTTGCCTGGGCTATTTGGGGCTTCAAATACGAGGTTGCACAGCCAACAAAATAAACTATGTCTGCCTTGTCAGCCGACTTTGTCTCCTTAAGCATCCAGCTAAACCTCTCTTCATGAGGTCTGCCGTAAACATTGTGATATTTAGCGATATTTTCGGCTATTGCTTTATGCTGAGGCATGGGTCCCTTTCCAGCTTCAACAATTTTAGCCCTAAGCTCGAGTATTATGTCAAGAATCTCTGCGTTTGCATGAGTCCATTTACATGCATAGTCGCAGAAGCCGCAAAGAATACAGGAATATAAAATGTGCGGCAATTTTCCTTCAAAGTTTAGTTTCCCATCTAAAATGAGTTTTCCGATCTCCATAAATCCCTGTGCAGAGTAAGCGTCAAACCCGTACCTTTTATGTATTGGGCATACTCTGTTATATTTCCAGCTTTTTGCTTTTTGATTTTGTATTATTTTACAGGACCCGCATCTGGTGCAGCACATCATGTCGCGTTTATATTTTTCTAAACCCATAAACATTCCTCCTAAATGACGGATAACGCTCCGGGATTCAAAATATTGTTGGGGTCGAATATTTGCTTAATTTTCTTTAGAATTTCTACGCCTATCGAATATCTTTCGTAAACGAGGTTAGCCCAGTAGCCATACACCCTGCTGAAGAAAGCTCCCATATTCATTAGGGTTTCGCTGAGTTCCATGTAAACTTTCTGAGTAATTTCTGTTTCTTTTGGATCTGACGGGTTATACGGGAAGTCGAATTCCATGTGATAAGCATGGCCCTGTACAATCGGCTGGATATACCCGCCAATATCGGCTGGAGAATACCCGTTCTTTGCTGCAACTTCATACACCCTTGGAATAAATGAGGCAGATCTGCTCGGCGGCGCTAAGAAGAATAATTCGCAGCATGATCCTTTATATCTTAATTTCCAATAAGGTTCTTTGTCCCAAGGTTTATGGAGGAGCATGTGTATTAGTCTTTCCTTTCCAGAAGCTCCAGGCAATGAAAGGGAAGGTTCAAAAGATAATTCTTGAGCTATCTCCATTAAACATTTTTCCTGAACTTTTATTCGCTCTTCCGCTCTTCGATAACCACCTATGCATACGATTAAAGTCCATGGAGGCAGCTTCTTCCTTAAAACTTCAAAATCTTCAGGCCACTTCTCTGCGAGAATGGCTGCTAAGTTAAAATTGTTTAACGCTAAGATTTCATCAGCAACGCTTCCCATAACTCCATACCTCAAAAGCTTATTTATTGGCTCTATTACATCTTCGCCCTTTTCAAATGGTATAAAATATAATTTTTGTGATTTAGGCGCTGTTTCGACTTTCACCATAGCCCAGGTAACTATGCCAAATACTCCGTGAGAACCAGATAAGATCTTAAAATACTTGATATCTCCAGGTCCGAAAGGATTAACCATATCGCTTTTCATTTCTCCTGGTAGCCCTGGACCAGAAGCTGTCCCAGTTCTAAACTCATCACCAGTACCGAAAATAACTTCCATTGTAAGCAGCGGGTCTACATAGTCAAACTGGTATTTGGGCATAAGTGGAGGTTCCCTTTCTAAATAGCATGTGACAACTGATTTTGTTGCACGAGGAAGCAACGGCATGTTTAGTTTTAAGCCGTGTTTCTCCAATTCTGGGACAAGCTCGCCAAAAGTTACGCCTGGCTCGATCATCACGGCACGGTTTCTTGTATCAATCTTCAGAATCTTCTTCATTCTGCCCAGATTTACGATTATTCCTCCCTCTTTTGGGACGGTGTCGCCGCGGAAGTGAGGTGCCCCGGAACTTACAGGTATAAGCGGGATTTTATATTCATTAGCGAAGCGGACTATCTTTTTAACATCTTCTTTATCTCTTGGAAAAACAACGCATAAGGGCCTTTGAGGCTTCGTGAAGCTATGGTCTTTCGTGAACTCGTCAAGAAGCTTGGCGTCGCATGAAACATTCTCAGCTCCTATAATTTCACTTAACTTTTCGATTATATTTTGAGGTTCAATTATCATGAAAATCACCTCTCTACTCTTCCGGTATCATAAACTTAGGATTAGCCACTAAGTTAGGATCCAGAGCCCTCTTTATTTTTATCTGCCATAAATGAAAATTACTGTAGAATGGCCCAATACTTTTAACTTCTTGACCGTCATACATTCCAAAGCGGAACATGGTGTCTGGAAATCTTTCATCTAAGTTTCTTTTTTTCATGCGTTCCGCATACTCAAACATCGCTGCTCTAGATTCAGGAACCGTTGGATCACCTAAAATGAGGTTTTCAGTACATGCCATATGCCCATATTCCGTAGGCACAATCCAATAGCTGTCTAACGTATCTGTGATAAGACCTTTTTCCACATATTCTTTCCTTATTTCAGGTATAGCCATCCCCCATTTTACCATGGTGTCAATTGAGTCCACTCCACAACCAGCGCTCACGAAGCCTCCAAATTTCTGAACACGTATGCTGGATAGGCCTAACAATATACTTATTGTGCCACAGTCAAACTGGATGCATTTTGGTCCTGGCCATCCCTCGTCATAAAACTCTTTAGGCGCTTCTCTGCCACCATACTCAACTATGATTTCTCTCAAAACTTTTTCTTGATATTCTAGATCTTCACGGCAACAAGCTTCAATGAAAACAGTAATCACACGAGACGTCTCTTTTTGAAAGAAACCGCTAGCGATCTTCTCCCACGCTTCTTCTACAGTAGTGCATCCCTCTACAATTATCGGCCAGTTAAAAAGTTTAAACACAGCCGTGCCCACTTCAGCTTTGCTTACCTCATATAGGGCATCAGCTAAGTTCCATAAACTCTTCTCCCAGCCAAGTTCCTCTATGCTTGGCATCTGAAAATACAGAAGCTTAAATTTATCCTCAGGGAGTTTAGTTCGATAAGCAAACGCGTCTGTATTTGGATGAATATATGTTTCCACTTCAAGTTCTCTTGGGCCCCACCAAGGATAAAGCTTGACCGCTATTTTTGTAATTATACCCATACTTGCCCGAGTGACTAGACCGTCAAGACCAGGACCTGGCCCCGTTGGACAGAACCAGCCAGCGCCCATTCCAAGCGACCCAAGCCTAAATATCTCGCCTGTAGGTAAGACCCATTCGGCAGCCAACATGTGGCGCCGTCCGTCTGAAAACCTATTAGCCAGATAACCATGCCCCTCTATACCTTTCGCAACAGCTCCAACCAGAGCTGACCCTGGAGCACTTGCAACAGGATACTGCAATCCCCTTTTAAAACATTCGATCGCAAGCGCGGCCCGCGTAACACCAGGTTCCACAATAGCATACATGTCCCTCTCATTTATCTCAATTATTCTGTTCATCCTCTTCAAGTCGAAGAGGAGCATTCCAGGTTCAGTACATGCTGTTCCCATAGTGACAAAACAAGTATATTTTATCTTATACCTATTGCATATCTTCACCACGGCAGCAACTTCTTCAGTACTTGCCGGCATCACAACTACCGCGGGAAGATGGACTGGGCGGTATGCTTGTTGATAAGCAACTAATACGGCAGGATCATCACTTATATTCTCTGGTCCCACAACCTCTTCGATCATTTTATAGGCAACTTTAGATATACTCAACTTATACACCAATTTTTATATATCATCCTTAACTTTATATAACTTTCTATTTTTTATCTCATTTAATTAATTTTTATTTAATTATTTTTATTGTTTTTTATAACTTTTTTACGCACTCTTGTGAAAACATACTAAAAAGTATTTGCTGACGCTAGGCATACATCAACCCTGAAGCTAAATAAACATTTCAAGATTAAGTCACTTATGAATATTTGAAATGGAAAAAGAAGATATATTAAGAAGAATCGTGGTAAATGAACTCTCAGAAATCCTGAAATGGGCAAAAGTCAAATAGTTCAATATTTTGTGCACGATACCAATATTAAGCCCTACACTAAAAATTTTTAAGAAGGAAAAATTTTAAAATACCCGGAAAGGGGGAACGTGCTTCAGGAGGTCGCTGTTTGATTAAAATTCTTGCTCCAGTAGATAAAGTTGAAGAAGTAGAGAAAGTTATTGATGCTGGAGCAGATGAGCTTTATTGTGGTGTGTTATCAAAAGATTGGGTTCAAAAGTACACTTTGGCGTCCTTGAATAGAAGACCAGCTCCAGCATGCAATCTTAAATCATTTGAAGATTTAAGAAGATGCGTGGAAATCGCTCATTCTTATAGAGTACCTATAGCCTTAACCGTAAATGAGCACTATTATATTGAAGAGCAATATCCTCTCCTTTTAAAGTATCTTGAAAATGCGATAAATGCGGGTGTAGATTCTTTTATAATCTCGGATTTAGGTCTTATATTGCTTCTAAAGAAAATGGACGTAGGAGTTAAAGTGCATATAAGTACTGGAGGGGTAACCCTCAACTCGGAAACTGTGAAATTTTACAAAGATTTAGGTGTCTCAAGGGTGCAGCTGGATCGGCATCTTACAGTAGAGGAAATTAAAGATATCGTTAAAGAAGTAGTGAATGTTGAGCTGGGCGTGTTTATTTTGAATTCTAAATGTGCAAATATTGATGGACTCTGCACTTTTTTACACTTCTTTTCATCCGATCCTTTGTATAATAATGCCTGTATGTTACCGTACGAAATTTATGTCGAATCATCAGAGGATGAAGAACACGAGATAGTAGCAGGAGTAAGACAGAAAGTTTGGCAAAGATTTCATATCGACGATAGGCCGTGTGGTGTATGCGCGCTTTATGATTTCAATGAAGTAGGCCTTTCGTATGTTAAGATTGTTGGTCGAGGCTACCCCACGTCAAAGAAAATTTTAGATGTCAATTTTGTTAACACAGCAAGGAACCTTTTAAAAGGAAATTTATCAAAGATAGAATTTCAGAATATAATTCGAAGGATTTATTCTAGCATATATGGGCGCCCATGCAGGATTATTATGTGTTATTATCCTGATGTGGTGAATGAATGGAACAAGCAATTTATTTAACAAAAGTTAGCCAACTAAAATATTTAGGTACAGAGTTTTCACGGATTTATTTCGGAAATGAGTTTTGTGAAAGGCTCCTGCCTGGTTTAGAAGACTTAGAGAAAGTGATAAACTTTGTCTTTCGTATGGAATTGGAATTCACCTTCCTTACACCTTATGTCACCAATAGAGGGCTAAAGAGTTTGATTTCACTACTTGATATAATTGCGCAGGAATGCCCAAACAGCGAGGTTGTCTTCAATGATTATGGTGTCTTGAGAGTTCTTCTAAACACTTACAGCAGCTTAAAACCAGTTATGGGTCGTCTGCTAAATAGAATGAAGAGAGGGCCGAGACTTATGAACTTTATCGAGGCGTTACCCGAGACCACAATTAAATACTTCAGAAGCTCCAGCATTGACACTCCTGAATTTAGCAACTTTCTCCTCTCAAAAGGGATAAGGCGTATAGAGCTGGATAATCTTCTTCAAGGTATTGATTTAAATTTAAGGAAGTTTGGGATTTCAGCGTCACTTTATGTACCTTATGCTTATGTAACAACAACTCGTATCTGTCTAGCAATAAACTGTGATGAGCATGGAAAAGAAGACATTGTAGGAATATTTCCCTGTAAGAGGGAATGTCAGAAATACACTTTTTACTTAAATAACAGAGTAATGCCTGTGACGCTTATTCGAAAAGGAAATACGGTATTTTTCAAAAATGAAAAAATTCCGAGTAATTTAGATAGTATGGGCGTGGATAGAATAGTATATGAACCTGAACTGCCAATTTAGATGAGGTTATTAGTGGCTTTTACTTTTACAGTTTAGTGTCTCGGGAACTAGGCACAAAAGTATGATTACTAGAATTTCTACCAAGACAGGAACTACTATGATTAATACCCTGAAGCCACAATCCCAAAGGATGCCTCCAGCAATGGTAAGAATCCTTGACACAGCAGTTATAATACCCTCTAATCCATATAGTTTGCCTGTACTTTTAGAGGGAACCACCTCCCACCACATGGTCAAGAGGGGAGTCATGGCTGCCCCTCCTATGCCCCCACCAACTATGCCCCCAATTCCCATCCCAAAAATACTGGCTAACATTAAGTATTCAGGTGCTGGGGCAAGAATTAACATAATTAATCCTATACAATAAAACGTGGTAAATAGGAAGAAAGTCTTTTTTCTGCCGAATTTATCCGCAAGCTTGCCTGCCGGAACTTGCATAAGCAAACCTGATATGACTGACAGGGTTGATAATATGCCCAGCATCGTAGCAGTTGCACCTTTGACGTTAACAATCCACAGGGGAGCAAACGTTATCAGTAACCCGTGGGAGCTATCCCGAAAAAGTCTTATTACTACCCAATGCAAAAGATATTTTTCGCTTTTAAAGAATTTTTGATACTCATAAAGTAACATGCTTTTTTCTTAGGGTAATCTGTGTTTCTCGTGTCATTAGAAATTGAAATTTCATCCAAACCCTTATATAAAATAAGTAGGACTGCTGAGAGGATGGGAATAGAAATGTAATATAGAGGGCGAATTCCGTGCATATTTATACCGCCATAGTAGGTAACAATGGTAGATGCTATTAATGGGGCAAATATCGACATTATACCGCAAAATATTCGTGATAACCCTACAAGAGTGGCTCTTTTATGTGGCTCTGTAAAAGTTATAAAAACTACATCTGCAAGTGGTATTTGCCTAATTATTTGACTATACAGAATAAATGCAGGTATGAGTAGGCGCCAATCGTTCGCCAAAGCAAAGATAACCATGGCAGTTATGTCACAGATTAGACCCAGAA
>JAWBXL010000033.1:0-15620 GCA_038867895.1 Bathyarchaeia archaeon
TATTTCCCGTTAAAGGATACGATATCATCCGTCCAAAGTCTTGCCATAACTTCTAAACCTTCCCCTAACCTTTCAACTCTTATTCTATGTGGCTCAAAGGCTCCTATTGGCGAATAGTTTACAAACTCTTCGGGAATGTACCCGCTGCCTACGCCTGCTACAACTCGACCTTTAGACAAAATATCTAGTGTAGCTATCACCTTAGCTAGTTGACTTGGAACGTACCTTGTTATAGGACTTACAAGCGCCCCTAGTCTCACGTTTTTTGTTTTTCCTGCGATATATGATAGTGTTGTCCAGCAATCCAATGGTTGGAGAGTGTAGATTGGACGTGGAGAAGGTAACATTAAGTTTATAGGATGATCCGGAATGAATATGGCGTCGTAACCCAAACCTTCAATCTCTGATAAACATTTGTCAAACATTAAAATATCTTCCCACCATACACCTGAAGAAAGGAATGCCCCAAACTTCATCCTCATACCTCTATTATCATTTCATAATTTGCGTTTAATTTAGATTTTTCTCTGCATGTTTTTCAGCTTATGAATTGGGGGTTCGATTGATGAGCGCCCAATAATCCCTAACCTTTGGGCGGGTTAAGGACTTTAACAAGACTTTAAGTTAGCAAAAGCAATGTATATCAATTGTAATAAACCTGCAAGGCTACTGCAGAAAAAAGCGCACAAACCAAAAGAGAAAGCCAAGAAATAAAATTAACCATAAATCTTGGTTATTTTTAAAGTTAAGTTTTAAAATGGAGGTAAATTTGATGGAAAGAATGGTAACTTAACTAGTCAACATTGATTTCTTTTAACCTTCGACGTGAGGGTCGGGAAAGATCTAACTTGCTAGGAAAGATCGTCTTTTCTGAAGTTCTTTAATACTCTTAAAGAATTCAAATGCAAAAATGCTAATAATGTCTCCTTTTATCCTCGATAGTACATGACTTTTTTACGTAAAATATTTATAGATCATAACCCCAATATATATGAGGGTTAAGTATGGTTTATGAAAAATTCATTTTTCCAGTTGAGCGTAGTTGGCATTTGCCTGTGGATGAGAAGGGAAGGTGGCGGACTTTTCACCCTGATGACCACTATAACTCTCCGATAATATGGGATGGCTTAGTAGACCCAATACTCCCAATACACGTTGAAGTCTTCTTTATAAGAGGAGATACTTCTGAGTGTTGGTATCCTGATTTGGGTTGGGAGATAAAAAATGAAGAAACGAAGAAGACGTTAGAACGATTTATGGAGATATCGCCCTCCCCAGCTTATCGGACTAGTGATGGAAGGATAATTTGGCAGCATAGACCAATGTATCACCCCCATGACGAGTGTTATGTCTTCATGGGCACAGACCCAAACAACCCCCTAGATTTAGGTGGGGAGGCACACGTCTGGCTCGGATTAGGTGATCGGGCGGAGGAACACGTAATTACTAAACCATCGCTTGTTTGGATACCAAAGGGTCTTGTGCATACCCCTAATCAGTTTAAGAATGTTCGTAAACCTTTCTTACTAATCATAATCGTTCCTGACTATCATACTGTTGTTGAGTATGGTGTTAATGAGTGGCCGCCGAACTACAGGCCGTTCCCACCAAGACCTGCAGGTGCGATCGACCTGAAAGCAGTAGAGCTTATAGGTCCCAAACCGATACATAGATTCACATTTCCACTAAGTCATAGATAGAATAATATAGCCCTCCCCCTCTTTATTTTTGGAATATTTTTATCCATCTTATAGAACTCGGTTTAGAGGTTTGTGATTACGTCTGCGGCATACATCATTAGTCGCGCTTGCCGCCATATATCCGCCTAGGAGAGTACTACTTAGTGCAGATGAGGTTTTAGCATCCGGATGAAGCCCACTTGAACTGCAATTTTACGGTTAAAAATATTTCTCTGCAAGTAAAGATGGCACATAACCCAGCAATAGGATAAGATTAAAATATAAACAATAGGTAATTCTGAGACAAATTTTAAATAATCTTATTTTTTTAAAGAGTAGTGTTAAGTGAGAAATATGGAAAAAACTGAGTTTCATGACATACTTAAAAGGAGACATCAGGTTTCTCCAATGGACCTTGAAAGAAGAAGGAAAGTGGTAAGATCCTTAATGGAGAGAAGAGGAATAGATCTTTTGTTAATTCAAAGTGTTGGAAATTTTATGGGGGGATATATACGTTATCTAACTGATTATCAAACTAGCTTTGAAGTTTCAACTCTCCTTTTTCCCATTGAGGGCGAAATGACCCTAATTGGACATCGACCCCCACCACCACAACCAATTAGGATGTTTTATGATATTAAAGATTGGCGTGGCCCGCCATTAAATTCAAGCTTATCATTTACAGAGGATGCAAAAATTGTTGCTAAAGCTGTTAAAGAGCGAAAACCAAGTGTTATCGGATTGGTGGGTTTTCCAATAGCTTCAGTGGTTTTTTATGAATATCTTCTAAAAGAGAACCCGACCGCTCAAATTATAGATGCGACAGATGTTCTTCATGAAGCCATGATGATAAAAAGTGAAGAAGAAATAAAGTTAATTAAAGAAAGCGCGGCAGTTGTAGATATAGGATTTGAAGCAGCTCTTAGGGCTATAAAACCTGGAAGAAAAGAGTACGAAGTAATGGCGGATGTTCAACATGCGGTTTTGCTAGCAGGTAGTGAGGCACAATTACTTGGTTTTGCATCTACGCCACCTAACATCCCCTGTTTTATGCGTATGGCTGATACTTGGACCCGGACTATTAAAGATGGTGATGTTTGTACAATTATGATTGAGTGCTCCGGCCCTGGCGGATATTTTACTCAGATAGGAAGGCATATTTGTGTAGGTAAAGTTCCTAAGGAATTAGAGGAAGCGTTTAATTTAGCAAAAGAGGTGCAATGTGAAATTGCAAGAATATTGAGGCCAGGTATAAGCATGAGGGAATGCTGTGACAAATTTAATGAGATATCTAAAGGGGCGGGGATCATAACAGGAGCAGGTATAGGTCATGGACAAGGTCTAAACATACTTGAAAAACCTATAATGCTTCCTGATGAGATTATTAAGGCAGAGTCTAATGTTAATATGGCGATTCACCCCAGCGTTATTATAGATAAAACATATGCTTGGATATGCGATAACTACCTCATAACTGAGACAGGAGCCAAAAGATTACATAAAACCCCTCAAGAAATTTTTGTAGTATAATAATATAAGCAGTTTAAAAAGATGTTAAGCTACCATTGAAAAACATGTCTGCAAAACTAACCGTTTAGGTAAGTGTCTATATAAAAGAGTTAATAAATAATTAGTAGATTTGTTAAAAAGTAGATTTCACTCATTTATAAAATAATTTATACACGATCCAAAAAATTAATTAAGAAGTTTATACCAAAAAATAGGTATGAATTCAGATTATGAAGTTAAGAAAATCTTATGTCACAACGGAATGGGCGGTTGTTGGATCCATTGCGGGCTTTTAGCATATATAGATAAGAAAACGGGAAAAATTATAAAGATTGAAGGGAATCCTAATCATCCGCTTAATCAAGGTTGGGTCTGTCACGACCGAAGCATAGTCAATAACTGGGCTGGTAAATGGTTGTATCATCCTGACCAGCTTATGTATCCTTTGAAGAGGGTTGGTGAAAGAGGGAAAGGCAAATGGCAAAGGATCTCGTGGGACCAAGCGTTAGACGAAATAGCCGCTAAATTAAAGGAGTTAAAGGAGAAGTATGGACCGGAGTGTCTAGCTACGCTTGAGGGAACGTATCGCTCAGATCAATACCCCATACGAGCTAGATTTTTATTTGCATGGGGGAACCCATATAATGAAGCTGCATGTGGGTCTATCTGTCTACATCCAGGTGCTGCTACTGAACTGACGATGACCGGGGGCTTCTCATTTGGGTCAGAGCCCAGCTTAACTAGGCTTTTAATAGTACCTGCGGGGAACCTTCCAGAGATGAGTCCACCAAATTGGCGAAGATTTGCAGCAAATAGGAAGAACTTGAAGGTTATTGTAATTGATCCCAGATTTTCTGAAAATGCAAGGAATGCTGATTACTGGCTTCAGATTAGACCAGGAACTGATTGCGCTTTATTTATGGCCTGGGCGAAAATCATTATTGAAGAAGAATTATACGATAAAGAATTTGTAGAGAATTGGACCAATGCACCTTTTCTTGTTCGAACCGACAAACGTAAGCTTTTGAGGGAATGTGACGTTATATCCGATGGATCAAGGGAAAACTTTGTAGTTTGGGATAAGAAAAGAGAGAATATCGCGATCTGGAAGTCTAGAGACTTTGAATATCAACCAAAAGATGCGAGCCCTGCATTACGCGGAATATATAAAGTAAAGCTCATGGATGGAACGGAAGTAGAATGCAAAACTGTATGGGAAATGCTTATAGAGCGTCTCAGCCCTTATATGCCTGAATGTGTTGAAGAGATTACCTGGATATCATCCGAAAAGATTATTGAAACTGCTAGATTATTTGGGAAGTATAGACCTGTCTATATATTTCCAGGGGTAGGTCTTTATCAGGCAGGTAAGAACACTTCTGATAACCATATTATGAAGACAATTCTTCAGATGATTTCTGGCTCTTATGACGTCAATGGCGGTGTAAGATTGGGTAGATTTAGACCAGGGCCGGTCATTGGAGGTAAAATAGGTATTCGCGACTCCATGCTTGAGGGGCAGGAATTCATTAAGCCTGAAACAAAGAAGAAAATGCTTGGCGCTGAGAGATTTAAGGTTATGGCATGGCCTGCTTTTGACCTAGTAAATGAGCAATATAAAAGAGTGTGGGGTATACCACAAACATTCTGCGATCATACTTATAATGTTAGTGTAGGATTAATCTGGCGTGCCATATTAACTGGGAAACCTTATCCAATTAAGGCTTTAATCACTTTTGGTTCAAATCCCGTGATGTGGGCGCCTAACACCAAGCTGGTGTATAAAGCGTTAAAGAGTCTCAATTTAGAATTGCATGTAGTTTTAGAGCATTGGATGACGCCAACAGCTGATTTAGCAGACTATGTTCTTCCAGTAGCTTCAAAATCGCTAGAGGTTCCTTACCTCAGCACCTTTGAAGATCTTACTGAGGCATTTTGGGTGGGCGAGAACGCTGTGGAACCTCTAGGTGAACGACATAGTGACTACGATTTTTGGCGAGGGCTCGCGGAAAGGCTTGGATTAAGCGAGCTCTTCCCATGGAAGAATGCAAAGGAATTAATAGAGTATAGGTTAGCATCCGTCGGATTATCATTTGATGAGGCTGTTGAGTTGGGACTAATAGTCTCAAGCACACCAGGGTATATGCCTTGGGAAGATAAAGTTTATGCGCAAATAGATCCTAAAACTGGTAAGCCACGTGGCTTCGCAACGGTTAGTGGAAGGGCAGAAATATGGAGTACGATACTTGAAGAACTCGGTTATGATCCTTTACCTCAGTATGAGGAGCCTTATGAAAGCCCTCTGAGAACGCCGGAGTTAGCAAAGGAGTATCCATTAATATTAACAACTGGAGGAAGATTTAGACCAATGTTTCACTCAGAGAATAGGCATTGGGGAATAGGTTTTAGAGAGCAGTATCCTTGGCCTATCTGCGACATACACCATGAAACGGCCCGCGAATTGGGCATTAGCAATGGGGACTGGGTGTGGATTGAAACAAGACGAGGTAGAATCCTCCAAAGAGCAAGGGTTGGTCCTCATCAACATCCGAGAGTTGTGAATGTAGAATCATCTTGGTGGTATCCTGAGTTACCTAGTGAAGAGCCGTGGCTTCATGGCGCTTTTATATCAAACGCTAATGTACTTACTGAAGATGATCCAGATACATGTGATGAAAAACTCGGAAGCTGGTACCTCAGAGCTTACCTTTGCAAGGTATATAAGGCAAAACCTGAAGAACTGAAGGAGGTTTTGGGACCTTTTTACACTCATTTTATCTCTTAAACGTTTTTAACCATACGCTAAAACTGGAAAACTTATATAATAGCTAAAATTATATCAAATTTGTGGATCTATGCTGAAGTATAGAATTAGGGCTCTACCAATTCTAAAAACGCACTATCGCAATAAAAGCATGCTACTTTACCTTGCTAATGGGTCACATGCAACGTGGACGAACTATGTGTATTACATTGAGGGGGCAAAACGAAACATTATTATAGATACAGCCTCTCCTGTTGAAGAGATAACGAGTAAAGGAAATGACTCTTCATTGAGAGTTGAGGGCATAAAGTCTTTTGAGGAAGCGCTAGAAGAAATAGGACTTAAACCAACGGAAATAGACTTAGTAATACTTACTCATTTACATGTTGATCATTATCTTAATGTTTTCAAATGCGCTAACGCTGAAGTAGTAATTCAGGAGGAAGAGCTGAAGTTTGCTAGCTCCCCCCATCCGCTTTATGCATGGGTATACCCTAAAGAGCCGCTTGAAAAGCTTAAGCGAATGAATCTCAGAATTGTAAGGGGTGACGAAGAAATAGATGATGGCATAAATATCCTTTTTACGCCGGGTCACACACCTGGGTGTCAATCCATAATGGTTGAAACTTCTAAAGGTCCAGTTATCATAACTGGGTTCTGTTGTACAAGAGAAAACTTTGAACCAAAAATGGATACTTTACAGCTCCTTCCCCCCGGAATTTCTACTCTTCCAGTTATTCCTCCAGGAATTCATACTGATGTTTTACAGGCCTATGATAGTATGATTAAAATAAAGAGATTAGCCAGTATAATCGTCCCACTAACTGACGATAATAACCCCCGCATAATTGGGTAACTAAGGGCACAATAAGTTGCCTCTTTTGGAAGCGAAAAACAAATTTAATAAGAGGAAATAAAGATAGGAGTATGTTGATTAATATGCTGAAGGTAAAGAATTTAACAAAATATTTTGGAGGGGTGCGTGCTTTATCGAATTTGTCCTTTGAGATTGGCGGCTCAAAGGTTTTTGGGATAATTGGTCCAAATGGTTCTGGTAAAACGACGTTATTTAACGTCATAATGGGCATTTATTCGCCAGATTATGGGGAAATCGAATTTCAAGGGCGCTCTATTAAAGGTTTACCACCCCACAAAATATGCCATTTAGGAATAACAAAAACGCATCAAACTCCTCGTCCATTTATGAACCTTACAGTACTGGAAAACTTACTAGTACCTCTTTCTGTTCAAAGCTTAGAACATGAATATGCGGTTGACTATGCTTTAAAAATACTAAAATTAATAGGTTTAGATGAAGCTAAAGATACTTATGCAGGGCTCTTACTGCCCTTTCAGCTCAGAAAACTTGAAATCGCTAGGGCGTTGGCCTGTAGACCAAAACTTCTTCTCATGGATGAGCCTGCTGCCGGAATGCGGGGAAGAGAAATTGATGAGATGATAGAAATTATTAATAAAATAGTTAGGGATATGGGGGTAAGAGTAGTTTTAGTTGATCATAGAATGGAGCTTGTAACTAAGGTTGCTGAAAGGATTATGGTGATGCATCAAGGTACCAAAATTTTTGAAGGTGACCCTGCCGAGGTTCTAAATTCTCAAGTTGTTATTCAGGTATATTTGGGAAGTGGTATTGTATGAAGAGCTCAGAAACTCCGCTTTTAGAGGTAAAGGATCTCGATGTCGCTTATGGAACGATTCAATCTCTATGGAATATCAATATAAAAGTTGATAGAGGTATGTGCGTATCTTTACTGGGGTTGAATGGTGCTGGGAAATCTACGCTCCTTAAATCTATTATGGGTTTTCTTTGCCCAAAGAAGGGCAGTATTATATTTAAAGGTAAAATAATTAATTCTCTTGAACCTTGGCAAAGAGCTAGAATAGGCATAATATACGTGCCTGAAGGAAGGGGAATATTCGCAAGATTAACTGTAAAGGAGAACCTACTGATGGGCTGTTACTCTAGGAAAAAAAGAGCAAGGGAGATTCTTAGAGAAGTTTACAGAATCTTCCCTATACTTGAGGAAAGAGAGGACCAAGAAGCAGGAACGCTAAGTGGTGGGGAGCAACAGATGCTTGCTATAGCGAGAGGTTTAATGGCGGATCCCGAATTATTAATGTTAGATGAGGTAACTCAAGGTTTAGCACCCACGCTCAGGGAAACAATATATGAAAAAATCAAAGAAATTAAAGATCTAGGCATTACTATTATTCTTGTCGATGAGTATCTGAAAAAGAGTATTGAGATCAGCGATTACATATATCTTCTCACATCAGGTCACATAGTTTTAGAAGGATATTCCGCAGAGATTATTAAAGACAGCAATTTTCTTAAAAAATATTTTGGAGTCTAATAAAATGATGAAATATATATCTCCAGAGGCGATGGTGAATGATTGATATAATTTTAATGGGTATATTTGTAGGCAGTATATATGGAATGATGGGCTTAGGTTTCTCATTAATCTTTACTGGTATAAGAAACCTTCTAAATCTATCATATGGACAGATTTGTATTTTAGGGAGTTGCTTAAGTTTAATGTTTGTAACATGGTTACGAATCGATCCTTTACTTTCACTAGTTATAGTGCTCCCAATAGTCTTCTGCATAGCCTATATAATGCAATACATACTTCTCAATAGAGTAGTGTTAAAAGAGGAACATGGAACCGCTTTGTTAACCACTTTAGGGCTGGCACTAATTATTGAAAACTTACTGCTCCTTGGCCTGGGTCCTGATGTGGTAACTTTGTCAGCATATGCTTCTTACTCTCTTTTGTATATTGAACTTGGCAGCATCAATTTACCATTATCATATTTGATAACCTTCTTCGCTTCCCTTTTAGCATGTATAGCATTATATGTATTTCTAAAGTACACCTATATTGGCCGAGCCATTAGAGCTGCCTCTGAGAGTTACTTACATGCTCAGCTTTTCGGCGTTAATCATAAAAAAACTTTCGCAATAACTTTTGGTTTAGCGGGGCTCATGGCCGCAATGAGCGGAATATTCGCTGGATTTATTTATCCCTTCACGCCTACTTATGGCTTTTATTATATGGAAATGGCGTTTTTTGTCCTTGTCATTGGAGGCATGGGTAGTATAAAAGGATCTTTTGCGGGAGGGGTTATTCTAGGAATTATTCGATCGTTAGCGTGTTATTATGTAGGGCTTCCATATGCAAGGTTCATTGGAAATATAGCCATATTAATAATGTTATATATTAAACCTCAAGGAATCTTTGGGTGGAAAGTATGAATATAAATAAGACCGTTTGTCTAATAGCTTTAATTTCTCTAATATTGCTAATTGCTCCATTAGCGTTTTCAGGAGACGTAGCGAATTTCCTGACATTCTTCTTTTTATATTCGGCTATGTCACATATGCTCAACCTTCTTATTGGTTATACTGGAATGATAAATCTCGGTTTTCATGGATTTATAGGCTTAGGGGGTTACATGTTTGCTATTTCATGTACCATATGGGGTTTGAATCCTTTAGTTAGTTTTCTTTTTAGTGGAGCTGTCTGTTCTTTAATCGCTGCGGCGGCATCCTTCTTGATCTATAAAATAAGAGGACTGTATTTCGCCTTGGGTACTATCATACTAGCATCGGCATTTAATGCATGGTTTGAAATATGGACCTATACGGGGGGAGGATATGGGATGCCGGTAACTGCTTTCATTGATCCAATAATTTTCTATTATGGTGGCTTAGTAATTACTGCGATATCTCTCTTCATTGTATACCTTTTTATAAGAGCCCCCAAATTAAGACTAAAACTTGTGGCAATTGCAGATGATGATATGGCTGCGGAAGTTTGTGGTGTTGCTGTCTTCCGAACAAAATTTTATTGCTGGGTAATCTCATCTTTTATGGCAGGTATTATTGGAAGTCTATGGTTTAGTAGTTTTGGCTACATCACGCCGAAGTCAGCCTTTTCTATTAGCTGGACCCTAATTGCATTAACTTCGCTGGTTATTGGGGGTAGTCGAACTCTCGTAGGACCTATCATTGGTGCTTTTATCATCACTTTAATACGGCAATTCTTCATAGTAATTCTTCCCCATGTCGCCCCGCTTCTTTACGGGGCTATACTGGTCATCGTACTTTTCTTGTTTCCTAAAGGTGTTTGGGGATATATAGAACCAATAATTAAAAGATTACTAAGCTAGTATACAAAAAATTATAAAGTGGTGATTGCGAGTTAACTAAATATTTTCTTCCCATCTCCCTGAAGACTCAAGTCCTATGTTAGTTTTTAAATGCTTTTTGGCTAAACAGGGGTATGCTCATGCGTTAGATTAAAATTAATAAATTAGGTTTGCCACGAACGGTTATTTTTAATATTATACATTTGAGGGATTATAATCATCACATGGACACTATTACAATATTATTAACTGACATAAATCTTATAAAGATCTTGAGAGAAGAAAAATTTATGGGGATATTCATGAAGAAGAAAGTAATATATGCCATAATCGCTGTAATTGTGGTGGTTATCGCTGTTGTCGGCGTTTTATACTTCTATTTGATACCAGCAGGTGAAAAGTACCCCACAATAAAAGTAGGAGTCATTACAGACTTAACAGGGCCTTTTGCAGAAGGAGGAATACGCAATAAGTTAATATTTGAAGCATATGTTAAGAAGATCAATGAAGAAGGCGGCATCCATATAGCAGAGTATAACCGCAAGCTCCCCGTTGAGCTAGTCATCGTCAACTATGAGGGTGTAGCTGAACGCGCGCTTGAACTTGCACCAAAACTAATTGATGAATCTAAAGTTTTAGCGATAATATGTGATATGAGCCCAGCTGAGGCGCTGCCAGTTGCTTACTATTGCGAAAAACGTGAAATGATCTGCTTCGTGCTAGGTCCTTTAGAAATGTTTCTACAGAATGCTCCTTCTGGAGGATGGAAGTATAGCTGGGATATATTCCCAGCTATAGCTGACCTTGGTAAGCTCGACGTACTCTATGCGAAGAGGTTCGAAAAGGATCTGGGGCAAATAGTGGTAGGTATGCTTTTGCGCGATGATGCGGATGGACGTGTAGTTGCGAATGTTAATATTCCTATATTCGAGAAAGTCGGCTTTAAAGTGGTATTTCCTGGGCTTTTCCCACCGGGCACCGAAGACTTCTTCCCCATAATATCAAAGTTTAAGGAAGAGGGAGTGAATGTTTTATTTGCGAACTGCTTTATTACAGAGTTCGCTACTTTTTGGAGACAATGTCATATGGTAGGTTGGAAACCAGCAATTGCATATGGAGGAAGATATATAGGTAGAGGCCCACCTGATGCTAAAGTTATAGGTGAAGATATAGCTGAAGGTATATCGGCTACCACATGGTGGTGGTGGAACTGGCCATTCCCAGGGAACGATTGGATAAGGGAGACCTGGCCAAAAATAACCGACTTGTCCCCCTCAGTAAGTATTGGACATAGAGTTAGCGTATTAATGGTCGTTCTAAATGCCATAGAGAGAGCTGGTAAACTAGATGTTAAATCAATTAATCAAGCTTTAGCGACAACGGATGTAATGGTACCTATTGGTCGAGTACGCGCGGAGCCAAATCATACAGCAAGAACTCCATGCATAATGGCCCAACTTCAGAGAAGAGATAGAGAATGGGATTTCGTACCTGTTCTCGTCCCCGATCCTGCCTTCGGAATACCTGAGCAACCAGCTATATTCCCACTACCCGGTTATACCCCTACTCGTTAAGAATAGTCCATAATAGTCTACTCGGAACTACAATCAACACTATAATTTTTTAATCTACTTGTGTTTAAACGACTATTTTTGATAAGCTCGGATGATTAATGGCGCAGCATCCAAAAAATATATAGACCTAAAAAATCTGTAATAATGTTATGGAAAAAAAGGAAACTAGAGTGAGTTTTGTAGGCACAAGTCTTCAAGGTTATGCTGATGCGCATAACTTTAATGAAGTTCATATCCAAAACAATAGGATAATAAGAATTAGACCCTACCATTTTAATGAAAAACTTATATATAGAATTAAAGCGAAAAGCAAAATTTTCACCAGACCAGCAAAGAGCTTATCAGCACCATATGAATTATCTTTTAAGCATCGAGCATTTTCATCAAATAGAGTTAAATATCCTCTAAAGAGAATTGACTTTGATCCTAAAGGCGAAAGGAACCCGCAAAATAGAGGAAAAAGTAAATTTGTGAGAATAAGTTGGGAAGAGGCGCTGAATATAATAGTAGGTGAAATAAACAGGATAAAAGAAAAATATGGTTTACATGCGATAGCCGTTATGGGCGACGGTCATGGGCAATCTAGTTGGCAGACGCTTCACTATTATGCACATAAACTTTTTGATGCATTAGGGGGTTGCACACATATAGTTAGAAACCCTGATAGTTGGGAAGGGTATTATTGGGGCGCAAAGCATGTGTGGGGTGGGGAAATTCTTACATGTGGATGGGAGTACCAAGACGCCATTTATGAAAATGTTCTTGAAAATACGGAGCTCTTAATAATTACAGGCGGTGACCCTGAAACAACATCCTGGGGGTTCGGTGGACAACTAGGTTCGATATGCATGCGGTGGATAAAAGATGCCGGGATAAAGTGTATATTTATATGCCCTAATCTAAATTATAGTGCGGCTATACATGCAGATAAATGGATTCCAATAAGGCCAAATACTGATTCAGCTCTTTATTTAGCAATAGCTTATCTTTGGATAACTGAAGGAACATATGATGAAGGATACGTTAAAACGCATGTTCATGGATTTGAAGACTTCAAAAGGTATATCTTAGGCGAAGAAGATGGAATACCGAAGACGCCCGAATGGGCATCTAAAATTACAGGCATACCGGTTAGAACTATTAAGGCCTTAGCGAGAACGTGGGCTTCAAAAAGGACTTCCATAGCTGTTGCATTCGGAGGGCCAAAAATAAGGGGACCATATTCAACAGAGCCCGCCCGGCTAGAAGCCATATTATTAGGAATGCAGGGTCTCGGAAAACCAGGAGTCCACTTTGTAACACTTCTTCCAGATTGGGCTCTGGGACGTATAGTGCCGGGGGTTCCTACATCCCCAGAGGTATATCCAGGTCTGCGACAAGTGCTTGGAGTCCGCCGTGGAATCGGTATGCCCCGCAATCCTTGCACAACATATGCCACCGCTCCCCTCCCTCCACCATTTATACCTAAAACTTTACTTCCTGATGCCATCTTAAATCCGCCAATAACTTGGTATGGAACAGGGGCTATAACAGCGTTAAGAGAAGACCAGTTTGAAAAATTTACGTATCCTATGGATGGATACCCCGAGATACGTATGATAGTTAATGAAAATGGTTGCTGGACTACATGTTGGAATGAAGGATACAAATTTATAGAGGCCATAAGAAGCCCAAAAATAGAATTTGTATTAGTTATTCACCCCTGGTTTGAGAATGACTGCGCTTTCGCAGATATAATTCTTCCAGCAACAACTGTATTCGAACAAGATGATTTTGCCGCACACGTACTGGGCGAGTTTACATTTGCCATATGGACTGATAAGTGCATTGAGCCTATTGGCGAATCTAAAAGCGATTATGAAATAATGCAGGAAATAGCCCTAAGATTAGGAGTAAAAGAAACTTTTCCACCCTTTGAAGATTTTGTCAGAGAGGCTTATGAAGAATCGCTATGTCCTAAATACATGAGCTGGGAAGAATTCAAGAAGAATAAAGTATTAATTGTTCCATCTCCCTCACTCGAGGAGTGGGAGGAGATAAAGAAGAAATTTGATGTTAAGCCTGGTTTAGGCGCATTCTATGAGGACCCGGTTAATAATCGATTGGAGACGCCTACAGGAAAGCTTGAGTTCTATTCTACTGGTCTTGCTGAACATTTTCCAGGAGACACTGAGAGGCCGCCCATACCCCACTACATTCCTTGCGGCGAAACTCACAAAGAGAGCCTGCTACATCCAAGGGCAAAAAAATATCCACTTCTAATGGTCAGCAACCATCCCAGATGGAGGGTTCATGCGCAGTGCGACGACATACCATGGCTTAGGGAGATACCCACATGTAAAATAAGGGGGCCTGACGACTACTACTATGAGCCCCTCTGGATCCATCCAAGCGACGCTGCTAAGCGGGGGATAAAGCATGGGGACATAGTTAAAGTCTACAATGAGAGAGGGGCCGTCTTAGGCGCAGCCTACGTGACGGAGCGCATAATGCCCGGAGTGGTCAGCATGGATCATGGCGCAAGGGTTGACTTAATATCTATAGAGGACAGAATTGACAGGGGAGGAGCAATCAACCTCATATGTCCATCAAAGCCAACTTCAAAGAATGTTGTAGGTATGGTTGTAAGCGCATTCTTAGTTGAAGTTGAGAAGGTAGACTTGGATGAGGTAAAACAGAAATACCCTGAGGCATTCGAGAGACCATATGATTCAGCCCACGGACTATGCTACAAAAGATGGGTTATCGAATAAACATCACAGGATAAATGCTTATAAACTTAATAAAAACAGTAGATGTATAAATTGAGTGGCATATGGGGGTTTCCTTGACCCGCTATACTTTTTACACAGGCTGTAATGTTAATTGTGGAGGCGGAAGCTGCGTTCTAAAAGTTACTTGTGAAAATGGAAGAATAATTGCCATTGAGCCAGATGATAGATATAACCATAACATAGGCAGAGAAGATGAGGTTTTGACGGAGAAAGACTTTATAAAGAATCGTTTGCAGCAGAGAGGATGCGTAGTAAGCTATTGTTGGGATGAAATAATGTATTCCCCTAACCGTATTCTTTATCCGTTAAAAAGAAAGGAGTGCACTCAAAGGGGTAAAGGTAAATTTGAAAGAATAAGCTGGGAGGAGGCTTTGACGATTATAGCGAATAAGCTAAGGGAGTATAAAGAGAAATATGGGCCGTACTCCATTCTTGTACCATATATGTGGTCTCCAATCCTCCATGTCTTCTTTGGGCATTTAGAGGCTGGCGTGCAAGGTTGGGGCTGGTGCTCTGACGACGCGGGAAGATTAGCCTTACATCTTGTTCTTGGGCACCCGGGTTTTACCCCATGGGCATTTCATGATATGGCAGATATGCTAATGAACTCAAAATTAATTATATTATTGGGGGCCGACCCTACCGTAGCTCACTGGGGGCCGGGGCATCAGTACGCTTGGTATATCTTGCTCGCTAAAGAGAGGAGGAATGTACCCGTAATAGTTATAGACCCTGTATATACCGCAGCTGCGGAGGTCTTAGCTGACCAGTGGATACCTATTAAACCTGGAACCGATATGGCTTTGATAGCAGCGATGGCATATATATTGTTTAAAGAGGATCTTTATGATCATGAGTTCGTGGAAAAGTGGGTTGAGCCAAGAGGTTTCCAATTGTGGAAAGATTATATAATGGGTAAAGAAAAAACGCCTGAGAACCCTGACTGTGATGGCATACCTAAAACACCTGAGTGGGCTGAAAAAATAACAGGCATACCTGCAGAGACTATTTATGAGCTCGCAAGACTATATGCTAAAAGCAAACCTACTTACCTCTTAAAAAACTGGAGTGTTTCAAGAAAAGCTCAAGGCGTTAATGTGGCAAGGGCTTGCATATATTTACAAGCAATGATGGGGTATATAAGTGC
>JAWBXL010000034.1:0-14953 GCA_038867895.1 Bathyarchaeia archaeon
TCATTTTCTCCTGACTTAACAGATTCCGTTATGTCCACTATATATGGAGGCTTCCAAAGTATGCCTAATTCTTCGCCGTTTAATCGAACCTCCGCTACATTTTCAACCCGTCCAAGATCCAAATACACCTTTTTGCCACCGGATCTTATGCTTACTGGCAGCGTAAATTTAACTTGATATGTAGCTGTTCCGGAGAAGTATTTTACACCTTCATCTGCATGCTTATGTAACGATATTAGCTCCGCGAGAGTTATCTCGAGTGGCGCGCCTGAATCCGATGGGAATATTACGCGCCAAGGACCTTTAACCTCTATAACCTCACCAGCCTCCGGTACGCTAAATGTCATGATTTTCCCTTTACTATCACGAAGTGTGTATGTACCGCTCTTCCAAATCATAAGCTCAGCCTTTCCATCACCAGTAATCTCAACTGTGGGAGGTTCATCCGGTTTAGGCGGACCCTCTTCAATAATCTTCATGATACGAGCCTCGCTTAAAACTTCAGTGAACACGTTCAGCTTACCCATATCTCCAATAATATATGCTGGCTGAGTCATGACTGAGTCATTAAGGTATGGCTCTCCAACGCCAGGATGAACAATCTTATGTGATTTTCTGCCAGCACAAATAAGCCTTCCGTTCACGTATAACAATGGCGTATCATTCCTGTAAACAAGAGCGATATGGGTCCAACCTTCAAGGGGCATTGGGGCAATTAAAACTGGCTCTGGATCGCCTCGGCTCCGCTCAAAAACAGCTACACCATTTCTTCCAACCATTAGCCCACATATTGCGTGTCCCTCTCCATACATAAGTTCGCCTTGCGGAGGATAAAAGATCCAGCTTGCGCCTGAACGTAATGGAAATATTTCGTCACCGATAGGTATCGAAGCGTTAACCTCAGGCTTAACCCAGACACTGATCGTGAAGTTATTTGTTATATTCGGGTATAGCCCTGGTTTAGCCGCCGGGAAAGGCTTTGTTCCCATAATTACTTCACCATCCTTTTCTATTGACGTAAAGCTTGGCGTGGAGGCTGGTGAGCGAAAGACGACGAAGACTGAGCCGCATGGGCCTAGATTCAAAGGCATTCGAATGCGCCCATCTTCCAGAATCTCGTATATAGGCATAGGTGTTATTTCACCAGTCTCAGGATTCCAGATTTCAGGCTGCTTATTATGAACACGGAAAGTGCAAACTAAATCCTCACGTCTTCTCCTGCGGTTAGCGACAAAATAAATGTCTATTCCATCATCTGTGTGCCTATGGATATAGTTTATTAAAGCATCTGTTGAGCGGCTGCTAAATTCAAAATCAGGTTTAATATTTAGCTTATCTAAAACCTCTTGCAGTGACGTAGTCCAGAATACTTTACCTTTACCTAAATCTCGCTCTTTAACCGTTTTTCCATCTAGGTTACCCCATAACTCGTCAATAATGCATTTCACTTCTTCATCGCTTTGGTAATCAGCTAAACTTGGCGAGCCTTTAGGTCTAGAACAAACAACTAGGCACATTCCCTGCTCAACCATATCGCGAATCTTACGAAGCAAATTAAGAGATATCTTATCTTTCACACCTAACACCAGAATAGAGTAACTCATCCCGTTAGGTGTAACAATTTTCCCGTCCTTAACACTTAAGCGTGTTAAGATCGCCTCTCCGTTTACGAAATCATAGTCGTATCCTCTTGGAATTGGAGGGTTCAGTCTGCTTTCATGTGGAACTGCAGCGTGGGGATCTTCGCCCACAAAGTAAATTATATCAGCAATAAACTTACCTTGCTGAAGCATATACTGGCAGCGCGTCAAATATTTAATCCAGGCTTTCCCCTGATCCCACCAAGTAGTATTCCGGTTAAATGTGCATCCAAAGGGTCCCATAGTCATGCCTGGCTTAACAGTGGGATGCGGTTGATGAGCATAGGTGTGAAAAATTATCTGGTTTAATCCGCGCGTGAACATGAAGTCTCCTAAACTCTTAAATAAGTATGGATGCTCCTGCCACGCGGATACTAAGGGCTCTCCTGTAAATGATTCAGCACCAACAATGGGTTTCCCATAAACATGCGCTATAGAAGCTGCAAGTTTTATGGATCGCTCATGCCCATCGTCACGTGCTAGCCAGAATTCACCCATAGGTACATCTACTCGTGATCCAATCTGCATTTCATCAAAAGGCGCCCCACTCTCGATTCCAGCGCCCGAACCAAAGCTGTATGGTTCCGCATACGATTTCATGTTGTGTTTATGGCAGAGCTCCGTGAAGCCTCCATAGTAGCACTCCGCCATCAAATCCGCCTGTGTTCTTCGAACATCCCAAAGGAAGCGCTCAGATATCTGAGCGCTTCCAACTATCCTTCCAGTCATGGCTGGCAAGTATTTACGAAGGTTGTATCCTCGTCGGCGTTGAAACTCTTCCGGAAACTTAGGCGTCCAATTCTGGAATCCAACCTCATAGCTATCTATTAAAGCTCCAGTTAACCCCCTCCTAGAAAGCTGCTCCAATGAGGGAAGAAGCTTATCGAAGAAGCTATAGAAATGGTGCTCCATAGCCTCAAAACTATACTTGTCACATTCAAGGCCCTCGCCACCATCAGGAGCCGGATGGTTCATAGTTCCAGTCGTAGTATAACCTATCCGCAGAATAGTCCAGTCTCCAGAAGGCGCATCCCAAACTAAACGTCCATCCTCACTCATATACTCCGTCAAATCAATAATTGAGTCTGGATTAATAGCGGAGCCAACCGGGTCTTCAACGGTTCCCTTAAAGACCCGCGCGCCGTCAGGTAAGAAAAAAGGCGGGCTAGTAAAATTAGCTTTAATCGGCCAGTCTGCGATGCGGGCAGTGCAGAAAAGCTTAATCTCAAGTATTCGAAATGCCTCTGAAGAGATTATACGAAAATACTTTGCCCTCACAGCGGGAAAGTTTGCTGTTGAGGGCACGTTAATTCTCCTACCAAAGGAGACTGTTATACTAATGTCGCAGATTTTCCGGAAGTTGACACCGTCATCTGATGCTTCAAGTGATATTACAAGTGGCTTCCAAAACGGTCTAATACCATATGGAGAAAATGTTACCGCGATAGATCGTGCTTCGAACGGTTCATTGAACTCCAATTGTAGATAAGCTGGTTGATTGAGGCCTGATGGCAGAATTTCAATTCCTGTTTCTGGATTGTCATCTGTTATTAAATCTATGTTGACCAGGCCACTACTTGATACAGCCCTACTAACCAGATTTTTAAATGGCTGTTTCTCTCCTGGAAGCGATGGAAACGCCAGTACACAAATATCTTTATAGTAGCCTAAGTTAGCGTACGGTTTCGGTAAAATAACTTCTACGCGCCCTCCTCCGGTAACGTAAACTTCACTCCAAACCAGCATCTTCATCGAGTGTTCAGAAGTAATCCATGGGCCTCCGCTCGAGGACCAACCTGGGCAGTTGTGCATAACAAACTCTAGCCCTAGTCGCTCAGACTCTTTAACCGCATGAAGTAACAAGTGTAAATGTTTATCGCTTCCATAATCAACGGGACCCTTAGGGATACCTACACCAACCTGAAACAGTTGGAAACCGATAACACCAACACGGTTCATAGCCTCAAGATCAAGCGATATGCCAATATCGCTGATATTGCCATTCATCCAATGCCACCAAGTCTTAACACCAGCATTTTTAGGAGGGCGTCGAAAATTGTTTAGCAACGAAAATTCTTCATTCTTACATTCTTCCATAAAACATCCCTTTACTATATATCATGATTTTCGTGATAATATTTTATAAGACTTTCGTAAAACCCCGAAGATAACGTTTTAAGATAATAGTCGACGAGCTGGAAGAAATCATGTGTTAGGGTGGTTCACTACAACTCACCGCTTCTTCAGACATAAAAATTATAGTAGGCGTATTACACAAACTGCTAATAAGGAGTTAGGTTATTAGCGCTGGAACAAAATACTTCGATATGAACCGCTCACTCGAATACTTATTAGCCTATCGGTCAAAGCTGGGCAGCCTAGGAAATGGAGCGCAACCTCGTCATTACCGCTTATGGCACTCAAACTTCTCTCCTTAACCGTAGACCCGCGCTCCATGTTAAACCCATTATTCCCAAAATTTAGAAGGGGAAAGGATTTGACCCTAAAGGTGCTGGTGCCGGGGGCGGGATTCGAACCCGCGACCTCCAGATCTCCTATCGCCTTATGCTGTTCTGACCCTTAATCTTACGTCTATAGATTATGAGTCTGGCGCCCAAACCAAGCTAGGCTACTTTCGGCTATTTCTCAATTTTCCGTTCTTTATATTCTCACATCTCCCATATTTTATTTACGTTTTTGAAGGAGAAAGTTTGCTTTTCCGAAACTATTTAATTTCATGGCATGAAGTTTTTAGAAGTAGCGTGAATATGGCTGTAGAGGCTTAAACCATTAAATTGAAAGTAGGGATTGCAACAAAAACTAGGTTAAATTAAAAGGGAAAAGCATGGGGAATCAGCGCCAATATGTCTGAAGAGATGGCAGACCAGCTGCAATCCACACATATATGCCAGCTACTATATACATTATTCCGAGACCTATGAATAAACCAGACATAAGCGGAATAATGTATTCAGCTGTACGCTTAGGACCTAAAGTCCTATATAGTATGTATTTGACAGCGAATCCTATTACTGCGTTTATCCACATGTATGGCCCAATGTTTATGTATGAGAGGAATGCGATGGGGTGGAATGGTATTCTTGGTACAGCATATTTGATTCCCATTACGATGATAGCGCTTATTGTTCCTAGAATAGCCCACATAGAATATTTCTCGAAGCTCATTCCTCCGGGAACGGAGAGCGCTCTCACTCCGTAATCTAATGCGGCACCAGGAGCATTAAATGGAATAGCGGACTGGAAGCTTTCAGCTAAATTGGCGAAACCCATGTGGTGATTAATCCAGACGCTATAGGTCAGGTAGATAGGAATCGAGATCACGAAGAAGCTTATAAGCCATTTTAGCGTCTCCTTTAAATCTGCCCCGGTGTCATGGGCTATCTTATAAATGATCGTAAAGCCACCTAGTCCTGGCGGAGTGTTATTAAAGCTAAGGCAGGTCATATAAGATGCCGCCATTACACCGAATGCCAGCAGAGAAAGATTTTCTTGTGATGCCGCTATTGCCCACGATCCAATCAAGGCACCTGCGGGTAAGACTAACCATGGCATGTAGAAAGCGCATTCTCCTAAGCTCCAGTAGGCGTATTCTGATTGCCCTCGAGCACTGGATATCGACCACAGCAGGTATATAATAAGGAAGAAGAATACTACTAGTACTGGTACTCCTACAGCTGAAAAGATTAGCAGAAGCAATATAAATGAGACAATCCACCCTATAAACGCCCATCTTATCATGGTTTTTTCTTCTACATCTGGACTTCCTGTCTTTCCTAGTACAGTGTTAATGACAGTTTTTAGCTGATCTCTTCCTATCCACAGATAGAAAATGGCGAGACCTGGCAGCCATCCGTATCCCCATGCTGAGAACGGAAATGGGTCGGACCACTGATATGGGGGCCCCCAGGGAGAACTTGGGCCACTAGGCGGCGCTAGAGCAAACATGTTTACGACCACCGGATAAATAACGCCGAAGATCAGCCAAGTATATATCATAGTTATTGAGGCTTCAAAAGGCATTAAAATGAAGGCGAAAACTATGATTAATGAAAGCATCCCGCCGAAGTGTGCTCCTGGAAGTATTGGATGTATTGCACTTCCTAAGTCCCAATTATAGAAGCCTATACCAAACCCCGTAATTGGCCACCAAGGAGCAAATAGTTGTGTGATGTAGTAAGGTAAACCTAGAATAAAGCCAACGATAACGGCGATCCAAAACGCTTTAACTTGAGGGTTCCCTAGATTAAACAGCATAGATTTTCCTTCAGGACTATAAGTGGAAGTATAAGTGTTCACTAAGTATATTGTTGGAACTGCTTGCGGGAATATTAGCCTCTCTTTTTTCACCCATTGAGGGCCAGTAAATAGGTAAGCTGTGAAAATATGTAGTAGAATCGTCATTATAAGAATAATGCTCCAGGAGAGTATTGGCCCTGCCCATGCATCCCAAGGTATTGATTCTCCTGGTGCTAATCCTCGGTTAACTATTTCTGCGATATGTGGGTCATTGATCATAAACCATGAGGGAAGGGTCATTCTTTTGTAGTAGTCTGCTAGTGCAGCCACGTTTAAGGGCATCATGTTAAAAGATGTAAAGAAGGTAACAATGGTGTCTATTAGGTTAACTTCACCAGTATAGGAAGCGGTCCAAGCTTTCCCACCAACCATGAACATCGGGATTATTAGCAGAAGTAGCTGTAGTGGACTAACCTTAAAACCGGGTTTTATCCTTTTTAAAACTTCGATGATTAGTATCACGTAGATGAAGGGTACCCACCATCCGTTAACAAGCCACCACTTGCCTATGCAAACTGTTCTCGTAGTATAAGAGACAATAAAGACAATAATTCCAATAATTAGCGTTGTAATCCACGTCGTCAAGGACAAAGCAGGCGCTTTTTTCTCTTCAATTTGAGACATTTTCCCTTACCTCCAAATATTATATAAATATTATATAAAAAGAAGTCTTTTTAAATCTTTTTATAATAGCACTTTAATCATGTTATCACCTAAAGCCTTCTGCAATCTTACGTTTAAGATCGAGGTAATAAAGAAAGTTTTCTAGTGGAACATCTGGTGGAATTGTGTGATCTATGAACGGAATATATCCTCCAAGCTCCATCATTGGCAAAATTTTATTATAAACTTCTTTTTCAATATCTTTTTTACTCATTGTAAGCACTCGTTTGTCTATTCCCCCGTATAATGCTATCTCCTCCCCATACTTTTTACGGATTTCTATAGGGTTCATTCCGGCAGCTGCCTCTAACGGCCAATGAGCATTTATTCCTACTTCAATAAACATTGGAATCAAAATTTCCGTGTTTCCATCACTATCAAGTTCAATAACTTTTACACCGTGCTTACGGAGATACTTTATAATCTCCTCATAACGGGGTAGGAGAAAATCACGGAAAATTTTTGGAGAAAATAAAGGTCCCTTCTTGTAGGCAAAGTCTTCATTAAAGATAAATGCATCAACTTCAATTTCTTTAAGCGCTTTTTCAGTAGCTTTAATAAAGAAATCCACCATGAAATCCAGTATTTCGTGCACTAAATTGGGCATCCTATAGAAGGCGGTAGACAATCTTAGGGTGCCCATCATTTGCCTAAGGTTCCAATATAATCCTCCAAAACCACAGTTTTCCGTAAGATATAAAGGATAATCTCTGTTTTTCCACCTATTTTTCAATTCTTCCCAGTTCTTTGGATATCTGGATGGCTCGTAAGGATCAAAATGTTTTTTAATCTCAAGAAAACTCTCCCGGTCTTTTACAAAGAAGTCAAGGTAGGCATCCATAGAGGGTCGCGTCCCTCGTATAGTTCCCTCTTTTAGTGCTTTTCTAATTCGACCCCATTCATCTCTGAAGACTACGTATCGGTCATTTTCCTCTATTATTATTTGCTTCAAGCCTGGGATGGGACCTAAATTTAAAGGAATGAAATCTCTTCTATCCAGCTTTGCAAATTTTGGTTCGCCTCTAAACCAATCACCTTTAAGATCTTCCTCAGATAACCCTTCTTGAAGCCATCTCTCGTAAGTCTGCCCCCAAATTCCAAGTTCCCAATATGGATATCTATCAGCATCTTTGAACATCACAGTCGCTATAAAACGATCTCTTTCATTCAATCTTTGAATTCACCTCAAACTGTTATTAGGCTTTATTAAATTACTTATGATCATATTAATCTTTTAGATGTTTTATTAGCCTAAAAATTATTGCACCATATATTTAGTTTTTTCAGCAGGTGAAAGAGTTTTCCATAAAAGTACTTGTTTCCGCAAGTCATCAATGAAATCATAGTTCAGGCTTTCCCACATTTTTAAATCTCCCGACTTTCTCTTTATCAGAACGCTCAATGTATAAGCATTTTCTTCAAATTTCATAGAAACAATTACTTCTTGGTTTATGCCGAGCTCTGTTGGCAGCAATGTGACCTGTAAGATTAATTGCAGTTTCTCTGGATCAAATATAGGAACACCGTCGACTATAAAACCTCTTTTTTGAGAACCTAAACCTGTATAATATTCCGATAGATATCGCAGTATTCCCGAAGCCTCACTTTTATGAATAACTTTTAAGGGTATATTAAGCTCCCATCTATCTCCTACGGGTTTAGTTGGAGTCTTCCATCGTCGCTCAAGGGAAGGAGTTATAAGACGGGCAACTATAATTGACGGATATATGGCTGAAAGCAGGCATGTCCCTAATACGCTAAAGAGAGAAATCACAACGTAAATAGATGAAATATTAAATATAAAGCTCGGAAATAGTATTGTCAGCAGATAGCCCCCTATATATCCAATAACTGAAGATATAGCCCCGTAAACTGTCGCCTCCGCAATAAACATTAAAGCGGCGCTGAATGGTGAGAGACCCAGTGACGCATAAACAAAAAATTCTCTATTGCGTCTTTGAATAGTCCCGATTAGAACGTTTATTGTAGAGAACACAATTAAGGCCATTAAAACCCAAACAATCTCCCAGCCAATAACGCTTATTCTGAGATGCTTAGATAGAGAGAAGGAGACGTTATCACAACCAACATATATTGAAACGTCAATACCCAAAGAAATATTTTTGCCAATTTCTCTAAGTTGCTGAAGCGTTGTCTTCGCTTTTGGTATTAAGGCAACACTTGATACAAAACCCCCTAATTTATAAGCTGTTTTCCAGTTCACAATCATGACATTAGCTAAACTTAATGAATTAGGTTCCTGCTGTTCACTGAATGGTATGACCATTCTCGACAGTAATGTAGAGTAGAATGGATTTACTGGTGTTATTAAGCGATCATCAAAGTCTCTCAGCTTCTCCATAGGTACATCAATTATGCCAATAACTGTAAGGTTTAAATTTGTGCCTTTTATAGAGATCTTGTCTCCATAAGATATATTGAGACTTGCAGCTAACTCTTTTGAAAGTAAACACCCGTAGTCATAAAGTTTAATAAGTGCAGGTCCTTCAACAATATAGTCGCTAAAAAGTATCGTCGCTTCTTCCTCCGATAGACCGAGGAAAATTAGTGGAGTAATAGGCTTAGTTACACCACGCGGAGTATCTATATAAACACTTATTCCTTCTGGATAGATTGAGATAGGATAGAACCAAACTCTTGGTGCAATATAATAACTGTCACCAACAAAGGCTGTAAGATAGTGGATAATAATTGTGTCAAGCGTTCCACCTCTGAGAGAAGTTGGCGGCATACCCCATCTACGTTTAAGTAAGATTCCATCATAGGGGGGATAAGATGAAGAAGGCGTCTCCTTAATAGATAAGATATATGAGGCAGATGTAAAAGATGTCATTGTAGCTGTGAAGATTATTAAGGATGCTAAAGTTAAAGCGGTTATAAGCTTTCTACGTCTTAGATTGTCTACAGCAACAGAAATAGAATGTAGTAATGCTGCTGTCCTTTCAGTTTTAACTATATGTTTTCCTAATGTAGTAGTTGCGGTTATTTCCATCAGCTCTCTTGCTTCATTAATTATTATAGCCAGAATGAAAACCATTAACATTAGTAGACCAATACCTAACATTGCCATATTGACGTTCTCTAAAAGGGAAAAAGCTGGGTTAATAGAACTAAAAGCAAGCAGGGAGAGTATTAAAACACCAGCCACACCTATTATTCTTTTTAGCCCTTCATTATGGAGGATCAATTTTTCAAAAAAGAAAGCAAACAGAAGGGTTGGAATCATGAAGAGTAATATAAATCTTGATATATCATCAAATAGAGGCATTACCCCCTGCGAATAAACTGTACTTGAGAAAGCTAAACTTGCTAAGGCACAAGCATATCCCATATTATAGATTTTCTTTTCAAGGTAATATTCTGCTTCTAAAAGTAACGCATTAGCTTTTTCAAGAATCACCTCAACTGCAAGATTTTTAATACGATAGTTTGATAATTTTTCGTAGCGACCTTTAGAGATCAAGTATAAATCTCTTGCGGCCACGAGAGCCGTGTTATAAATCGTGAGAGGAGCATCAACATAAAAACCAAAACCTTCCGGGTTTTCTAGAGTGCTGTTTGTTAACACTATTCTTGGGCGTTTTTCTATCTCAGCCTCCGAACGTGGATTAAATGTTATAATTACTTTAGAACCTCTTTTCACAAAGACCAATCCAATTCCATCGGATGGAGAGTAATAGGTTCCATAGAATATTGGGAAAGATTTTGTCGCATAATCGTATACTTCTAGTGTGGCTGACGTAGTTGTCCAAGGAATACTACATCTTTTCATAATTTTTGTATCTATTAAGTCGAAAAGAGTTATTTCAGTACATTCAAAAATTGGTATTGAAATACCAGCTATTGGAGAAAACGGTGTTAATTCTGTACTTATACCTCCTGACATTCCAGTAGCAGTTCCATAAATTCCTCTATCCACAGCGAAGGTTATCCTACCGCTAATATTATCAAACATCCAAGCATCTAAGTTATATGTTGTCCAAGGTATTAAACCATGAAAAACAAAACTTCCATTGCCATCAGTAAATTTCCACTGAGAATTAAAAGGCCAAGCTAAGTAAGCGTTGGGGTCATAAAGGTTTAATCTTACTAAAGCCCTAGGTTTAGGAGAATACCATCCGGAAGAGACATTATATTCGACAACAGAGCCTCTTAAAATTGTAAATCCCATGGGGACCCTTCCAGCTGCGGCTCTTATAGTAAATCTGCTTGGTATAGTATAATCGAGATTCAGTTGAGGGTCATTCACAAACCCTTGAATTATAGCGAAAGCAGTTTTAAGCTGAGGATTTAAATTACTCCAGAATATACACTTCTCATCATCTAATGGAGTTAACCATGTCGCTCTATATGCCCATTGGGTGCGCAAAGTAAGGGCGTAAATTCCCGTGGAGAGAGTAGGTTGCGTCGCTAAATTAAATAGCCAAATATTATCACGTATAGGAGGTTGCGTACCCCAACGCATAGATGCAAAATTAAAGCGAATATAATCCTTTTGATTAGGAGAGAGATACTGAGAAATCTTTTTCTCAATCGGTAAAAACATTCTAGAGAATTCATCAAGGTTCCCAAACCAACGTGGAGGCCCAGTATATAGAACATCTATTTTATCTGAATCTGTAGAAAAATCTAGGTGCAAATGAAGTAAAATCTTAGTTTTTCCCTCTAATACTTCTTGGGCAAAAATATTGTGTTCAACCCATTCTATTGGCCCAATTAGACCTTGATAATATCCAGAGAAAGCTACTAGCCATACTGTTCGCTTTGGCTTATTATTGGTGAGAAGCCTGGCTATTTCAAGTAAGCTAGAAATCCCAAGAGCACTCTCACTTCCTGGTGCAAGGGCGGGAACTATACTCCATGAATCATAGTTAGCTGAAATTACGATAACTTCATTTTCATACATGGATCCATTAATGACGCCAATAATGTTTTGTGCCACGACCTCTTTCCAGCGCATTCTACAGTGAATCGTCACCGTTGAATTTTTTGATGCTAAACTTTTAAGCAGTAATCCATGTTGCGAATCCACATAAAGCCTAGGCAAATATAAGGGTGCAGGCGTGGCCTTTTGCAACGATTCAATAAATGTTGTCTGAGAAGGTTCAATAAATATTATTCCTTTTGCCCCTAAATTCGCTATTCTAATCCAATTATCTTCTGAATTAAAATCCATGAGGATGATAGATCCTGAAATTGTATGACCATTAATTTTTTCCAATTCTCCATTTTCAACATAAATAAGCCTTCCAGTAATACCTTCAGGAGGAGTTAAACAAGTTTGAACACCATTCGGCCATAAAGCATAAGCTGTTATGTTAAATTTTCCTAAATCTTGATCATTTGCTTCAATCCATGAACCTTCGTCGTAGGGTATGACAAGAGTATAGTTTTGGATAAATGTTTTTAATCGGTATTTTCTGAAAACCGCCAATATATAATCAAGCGCAGCATAACTACCGGCATAACCAGTAACCCTTGAGAACATTGATGCGAACATTTTAACATGTTCTTTTATACTAGTATAATTAATCTCGAATATAAAATCGCTATTTTCGATCTCTCTAGCTAAATTTACGGTCTCCGCACTTTCCACCTTAATTGCTGCTACAGTAAGAATGGGAGATGAGACTATAAGTAGAAATATGAATAGTGTAAATGAAGCTCTAATTCCTAACATTGACTACACCTACCATGGCCATAGCCAAGATGATTTAGCAATTAATACTGAAGAAATTAAACCTATAAGTGTTATTCCTTCACCAAGCATTTCACCAGCAACGATTATTCCTCTAACCTCTTCCCACCTATTCTTTCCTCCAAAAAAACGGGGCATAATGAATCGGCCTATCATAGATCCGATAAATAGGGGGATAGCTGCAGTAGGGGTCCAGAAAAGCCCCATAAAGAATCCCACTGGTGAAAATGATCTCATAAATAATTTTGAAAAAATGTCACTAAGAAAAGATACGGCTAAAACCAAAATCATAGGAACAAAAATATATTCAGACGTGATACGTAATTGCCGAGTTACTGTTACTACGTCAATCTGCGCTAATAAAGGCATATAATAGACTGTGTAAGGATACGCTGAAGAAGGAATAGGTGCTATGCGCCAGAACATATCTAATGAAAATAAACCCATTACCCAAGATATAACGGAAATCATTATAATTAATTTAACTAAGTCTGAGGGTTTAACACCGATTCGCAGTGCCGCTTTTACCTGCTGAGAGAAACTTGGCGCTAAAGTTCCCACGATCGCTGGTGTAAAAGTGAATCCCTCATAACCTTTATAAGGTGTGAGGTATACGAGTGTCTGCCAAAGATACGCTGGAGTTATTGTATAGCCAGTTTCACCTTGCATTGCGGTAAGTACCAATGCAAGTAAAAAGCTGTAGATTATTGAGGCGAATATTGGAACCCAGAGTGGGAGAGTCGGCACCAGTATATGAAAAACTACAACTGAAATACCGGTAGAAAGTAAATATGTAGCCATCAAGATCCAAACAGGTGGAAAAACGGTAATACCGCTGGAAGATTCTTTGCTTCTCATAAGCATAGTTTTAAGAACTTTAGTTAATCCTTTTCTCGATTTATAAGCCATAAATAAAGCTGCTCCCAAACTAAAACCTATTTGAGGGGCAAACCACACTCTAATGAATGAACGGTTCTGTATCGCTATAAGCCCCATTCCTGTAAAATATTCTTTAGCCCATTCAGGAAAAAGTGTGGGGAAGGTTGTTATAAAGAGAGAATTTAAAACGACCCATATAATGCATGAAGTTATAAGCAGAGCTGCAGCTATTTGGAAAGGCACCATAAAACCGCCAATATAAGCCATGAGGTAAGTGCTGATGCCAAGAGCTGCTCCAGGTAAATAATCCCGTATTACCCATGTTAAATCAAGAAAAGGTATTGGTATTAGCTGAACGCCCAAAATTGAGGGCCCAATATAGGTGAAAAAGCCATATATAATGCCGGGAAGCATGGAGAATAAGATTAATTTTGTAATCCTGGGTTGTTTTTCGCTTAGAAATCTCACTAATGAAATATCAACATCTGCGAAAGGAAAGGGATATTTCTCTTCTACCACATAAACACGGGCCATTAGCATTGCTAAAGATAGGTCGGCAAAAAGACCTAAAACAAGAATTATTGTATATATTGCTACCGGTATCAAGAACTCGAGTTGAAATAATGTTCTGACATAATGTGCCTGAGAGCCAACTGGAGGAACCATCCATTTTGGAACAAGAAGAGCTAAAGGAGAGCTATCTAATTTTGCAGCCCAGGCAAAAGGAGAGTGGATGAAGTATGCCCTATATATTATGAGCTGATAGATTACTCCAGTAACTCCACCAACACTAGCTCCATAGTAGACAAGAAGGGTTTCTTGTCTACTTAATGGCTTATAGGTGAGACGTGTTATTTGAACAAAGAGAAGCGTTATAAACATTGTCGCCGCTGAACCTAAACCTGTCCCTAAAAGAAGATTCAAGTATATAGATAATGGAATAAATATTAAAGCTGTTAGCAATATGGCTGAAATAGTTCTCCAAGTTAACCCTGATTTAAACTCACTCTCAAAGTAATCATTTTTTTGCAATTGGATTTTCTCTCCATTTCTTTAGAGTTATCGATATGGCGCCGAATTTAATTTTAAATTAATCACCAATATTTAAGTCTTCCATACTTCAGTTCATATCCTTAGACCTATGAAACTCTTAAAAGACTTAATCAAGAGCTGAGCAAATAAGCGTAATTTAAACATTCTCGCCAATATTGTTAAATAGTTTTAATTTTATGCTGCTTTCAGGGACATTAATATAGTCATGCCATTAGCTGAGATAGCTCTTCACTTTTAAAGAAATCAGTATTTGCTGGAATTCGCCGACCTGATCTTAACCATTTTAACTAAAATCTTTAAAAATAATATGGAGCAGCAATGGATATAACTATTTTGAGCATTTATTGTTGCTTCACTATAATGGTGCTTTTTATTCCCATGGGAATTTGTGGCGGATTAGGTTGGTTGCCCCCTTATGCCATTCTAGGTCGGCTATGGTGAAGTGGGCTTTTAATGGTTCTTTGCCGCGCAGAAGCTTGATCATGACGTGGTTCCAGCCGCTTTTAATGTTAGCTATCGTGTAGTTTGAGCCGTCACCGCTGTAGTTTGGTCTTAAGGGAACCGGTTTAACTGTTTCATGAATCATCTCGCCGTTAAGCCAAAGCCTCATTCGGCTGTTATTCGGCACACCGATCATAACCTTCCTATCGCTCGGCGAATAAATGAAGTGCCTCAAATATAT
>JAWBXL010000035.1:0-14506 GCA_038867895.1 Bathyarchaeia archaeon
TTTCATGACCAGTTTTCGAGCAAGCCGTAATTTTTTCCGAGATAAGAGACTCTAAATTACTGAAAAAATTTTTTGGTAGATTTTCTACTACTTCAAGTAAATCTTTTGGTGTCGACCCCTCTATTACCACTTTACCGAAGGGCGTATTTATCTCGGCTTGAATTCTCCCCACAGAACATCACATTATATTCTTTGATATATGTTAGCCATATAACATTTATGAATCAAATATAAATCAAAATCATCTAGTTATTATCCTCCCAGAAATCTTCTCCTTTAGGATTTTATTGACCATTTCAGGCTTAACTTTACCCCTTAGATCCTTCATGATCATGCCCATTAACGTGCCAAGCGCGCCGAGACCCTTCTCTAGAACTAGGCTCTCATTTCTCTTAATATATTCCTCTATTATCTTCTGAAGATCCTCCTCCGGCATCATCATTAAACCAAGCTCTCTTACGGCATCGATTGGATTAGATCCCTCATGTTTAGACAACCACTTTAATATTTCTGGTATAGCCTCTTTCGTCGTCATGTCTTGACCAACAAGCCTAAATGTTTCAATTATTTGCTCATCGGTTAACGCACTAACGTTAAAGCCATCGCGCCTAAGAGCCTTAAGAGTCTCTGTGAGAACAGTGGCTACAACAGTTGGCGTAACACCGGTCTCCTTAACAATTATCTCAAAGAGGTCATCATACTCGGTGTCTAGGAGCTGCCCAGCGAGCTTCTCATTTATTCCATAGGTTTTTATAATCTCTCTGATCCTCTCCTCCGGAGACTTCGGAAGCTGCATCCTAATCCTATCTAAAAGCTCTCTAGTCACCTTTATTGGCGGTATATCTGTTTCCGGATACATTCTAGCGGCTCCTGGTCTAGGTCTCATGTATCTTGTTGTTCCATCAGGGTTCGCTGCGCGTGTCTCCTCCGGAACGCCCATAAGAGCTTCCCTCGCCCTCTCAACAACGGCTCTTAGGGCGTCCCCAGCATTTTCAGCCTTTCCTGCAACTAAGACAATCGCGTCCTCCTCTGATGCACCCATCTTCTTTTTTAGCCCAGCTATCTCCTCATCGGTCACGCCATAAGATTTAATTTCATCCGAGTGGATTATCCCGCCAACCTTGCCCCAGAATTTTGCTCTATCAGATAATTCTCCCCCAAACCTTAATCCTGGGATGATCTCGAAGCCTAGTAGACCAGCGAACTTTGGTAGCTTCACGGCTAGTACTGTCTCGCCCCTCTCTATCGCTTTCTTAAGCACACGGCATCTAGTTTCCCTGAATAATGATGTTACATCAACAAATTCTTCCTTCAGATCCTCCTCCCGCAGCCCACGTCTCCTTAATTCATCCAGTATTTTCAGCAGGTTTAATTGGCGCTGAACCTCATACATAACAACCTTAGAGATTAGCTCAAGCTCCTGGACTCCTTTTATCTCTACTAGAGCCCCATCCCTAATAGAAATGTTCAGATCCTGTCTTATCGAGCCAATCCCCCGCCTAACCCTTCTAGTCGCCCTGAATATTTTTCCTATCGCAAGAGCCACTTTCTCAGCCTCCTCGGGACTCTTTATCACTGGCCCTGTTGCAACCTCGATGAGGGGTATGCCCAGCCTATCAATCCTATATCGAACTACAAGGCCCTCTTCACCAACCTTTCTGGCAGCATCCTCCTCGAGACTTACATGCTCTATCGGAATCTCTTTTCCATCGACTGTTATCGAGCCCTTCAACGCAATAACACATGTTCTTTGAAATCCAGTTGTATTTGAGCCGTCTATCACTATTTTACGCATAACATATATCTCGTCGACCGGCTTGGCCTTCATCATGAGGGCAACCATTAACGCTATTTCTAGTGCTTCCCTGTTAAGGTCATGCGGAGGCTCCTCATCCATCTCCACTAGGCAGGATGTCTTTGTGTCGGCTTCATAAAGGATCTTCACGCCCTTCTGGAACTCAAAGTATGCTGCTGGATCAATCTGACCCATCTCACTCTGGGTTGGCCTGAGCCTCCGTAGAAAGGTTATCTCTGGCTCACATTTAAACAGCTCAGGACTACAGCTACAGAATAGTTTCCCGCGTGTCGCAAGCTGCTGATGGCACTCCAGCCCAACCTTAAGCCCAATCTCCCTATAATCGATCCTCAATTGCCAGCAGCCCTCCCAGCCATGGTTCTTGGCGGCTCAATATACTCAACAGTTCTTTGGGAGATCTCCCCAGCAATATTAGTTAATAAGAGTTTCTTAACATCTTCCGAATCATTTGTCTGGGCTAGACACCACATCATCTTGACGAGGGCGGTCTCAGCAAGCATATCGCCAAGCGGCACAACGCCAATGGCAAGTAGATCTCTTCCAGTAGAGTAGATGTTCATGTTCACGCGGCCCCATATACACTGGGACGTCATCGCCACGACCACGCCGCTCTCAATGGCCCTCCTAACCGCCTGGAAACATTCCCTTCGAATATGCCCTAAACCAGTTCCCTCCAGAACAATCCCCCTATACCCCCTAGATACATACCATTCAATAACATCGGGGTTTAAACCTGGGTAATACTTTATCAACGCGGCTCTCTCATCGAAACCTGGCTTAAGGATGACCTTCCTGCCTGGATCTCTTGGGCGGTACTCGTCCGTTAACATGATAATATCATTGCTAATTATTCTGGCCAATGGGCTGGCATTTATCGTCTTAAAGGCATCCCTCCTACTAGTATGGCACTTCCTCACCTTACTCCCCCTATGCAGGACTATTGAGTCGTCGGATGGAGTCTCATGCATTGCCACGGAGACCTCCGCGAAGGGGGCCCTAGCCGCCGCTAATACTGCGCCTATCAGGTTTAGGGCTGCATCCGAGCTAGGCCTATCGCCAGACCTCTGCGCCCCAACAAGAATCACTGGGACCGGCAGGTTCTGGAGCGCGAAGCTTAATGCGGCTGCGGAGTAGCCCATTGTATCCGTTCCATGTGCTATAACAACTCCATGGACACCGCTCTCAACATGTCTCGCAACAGCCTCAGCCATCGCCGACCAGTGTTTCGGCGTCATATCCTCGCTGAAGATGTTAAACAGTATCTCTGTATCGATGACGGCTATCTCAGCCAACTCTGGAACAATGCTATATAGATCGCTGGCCGACATGACTGGCCTAACTGCTCCAGTCCTATAGTCAACGCGGCTAGCTATGGTTCCACCAGTACTTATTATTGAGACTTTAGGTAAACCCGGCTTCTGCTCAGGCGGCTCTGGTGGAATAAATGCTGGTTTTGTCTCGGGGCTTATCCTCTCAATCTTTGTGGAGGGCGTGATCTCAATCCCAACATTGTAGCCCGATCTAATTTTTATCACGATGTGTCTCTCATCGCTGTATTCCGATCTTGGAATTAAAATACCTTCTAGAGTCAGGTCGTCTTTAACTATGCGTATTAGATCCCCTATCTCCGCCCCAGCATCAAGCAGCGCCTTCAACGCTAGCCCCCTATATCCAGGCAGCCGCTCGCTCATTCACCCACCCCCTTAAATCACAATAATAGACAGGGGAGTAGATAATAAAAAGATAGAAGACTATTGTATGGGCATATAGGCTATAGTATCTTTTGCCTTAAAAGGCTATTTTTAACAGGCTATTGAGCCGCTCAAAATTAATGTAGCTATTTTTGGATTACCTTGTATACTTTGTCTCCTTCCCTAACTCTCTGATTAACTTTTAATCCAATACTCTGCCCGCTATATGCGACATTAACATTCTTATGTTCTATTTGCATCGACTCAACGTTCTGCTCGAAGTCTGTGGTTGTCCCCCTTATAACTATCTTATCTCCAACAGATAGAGTATCGGTTAGACTGACTACAGCAACACCTATTTTAGTGAAGTAATGCGTTACTCTGCCAACCTCTTTCAATTCTCGCTCAGACATATTTATCACCAAATAAAATTATGAGAGCAAAAATATATTTAAAATCTATCATCACGCCTAAGAATACTTGATAAAAAGAGGGGAGAATAATTTATTTGATCAGTTCTCTGAGCTCCTCTAGGCTCATTCCCAATTCTTTAGCTCTTTTAATCATCTCCTCAAGATCGGCTTTCAGCTTCTTCTTCTCTTCATCCTTAGATAGATAGATAGTAAGCGTTTCTATAGGCTTTATCTCCATTAACTCAAGGGTTACTGAAAGTGGTATAAATTCGCCACGAGGACTACTCTCATAATTTATAATAAGTCTCGTGGGCTTATCAGCAGCATTACGCTTATTTATCTCCTCCACAAGTCTCGAGGCCATATCAACCCAAATTTTCTTATTGTTCTCTCTAACATCTGCCGGAAGCTCCTTCGCATAAAATACTGAATAAAACCATCTCTTGGCCCTGAACAATGCGCCCCTACTTGTAGGAGTGATCCTAAATCTCTGGATGGGCATAATATTCCCGATATATTAAATATATTTAAGCATGGCATATAAATATATCGAACACTCATCTAAAGTTCAAATATACCTCAATAAAAAATATATTATGGATGATGAGGGCTAGATTGGCGGAGCAGATGACGAGGGTTTCTAGCTACTGACGAAAACACAAGAAAAGTATGCTAGAGAGGGAGAGACTAGGCTCCGAAAGGCAATTTTTAAATCAAAAAAATTGTTCATTCGCCAAACCTAATTTTTATGCAATAGATTCATTAATAAGGTTTTGGAGTTCCTCAAGAACATCTACCAGTCTTGGCACCTTAAAGAAACTTTTTCTGGTCAATTCGTTCGCCGCAGCCATATACATCTGGCTTATTAGGGTCTTTAGTCTCGGCCTAAGCTTCGGCGGCGGAATCTTTACCAGCGTTCTCCAATCTTCTATGCCCTTCTCTCGCGCCATCTTCTTCGCCTCCTCAACCTCCCTAGCCCACTCCGTCCGCCTATAATATATTCTGGCAACCTCCTTACTCACATGAAGCCCATTATACGTGAACCTACACTCATCTAATGTGCCGACAACATCGACAACCATCAGCTGCCTCATAGGATCAAACGCCAGCTCTATTTTGCCATCCTCATTCACTAGGCTAGCTCCCTTGGCTATCTCATTTATAGTCTCATTAACCACAAAGAGAATTGCCTTAACATCCTCGATCTCCTCATCAGTTAAGCCAGCTATCTCCTTAGCCTCCCTCCAGCTAATGTATCTATCGCTCTCCTCAAGCTTTGTACTAACATCAAAGATAGGCTTCGGAAGTCTCTCGCCGGGCTTCGGCATATGATCTAAGCCCAGCTCCTCCAGCGTTATAAGCCCCTGACTAAGCCTCTTAAAGATCGATGAGCCTTCGGGCAAACCATTCCTATAAATTATTTCTAGGGGCAGGAGATAATTCCTCAGACTCGGCGTGAAAATACTATAATCATACTTTAGTTTTCCATTCTCCACATAAGCCCTAGGCCTATAAACATTCACAAGATTTATTTCCATAATGTTTGAGGGCTCTTCAAGCTCATCAAAGCGGAGAACCCGCCCTCTAGAGTCTACTAGACCGCGGTAGTGGGTTCTTATCCCCTTCTCCTCAAGCCTCTCAAAACAGTATGCTCCCATGAGACATAGGGCTGCGCCCTTATCCTCTATGTGATCAGGCATCTCACCCCAGTCAAAAACTGAGTATCTATCTGAAAAATGGAAACGGGCTATCCCCATACTATCAGCGGTCGGCCTCTTAATAACCTCTAAATCTTTAACGCTGCCCATCTCGGGCCCCATAATTCCTATTAATTCACGTTATATTATTGTTTTTTGGCTAAAAATGTTCTGGATGGAAGGTGATCTAATTCTTGATTACATTTTTCGTAATTATTTGCCGATTTAAGTAAAATATATATGCAAGCCCATGATAGAGCTTAATACTCACGCTGAAGATAATAGGTTAAGTCATCGAGTGGCAATTGAAAATTGGAAAGAAAGCGTGATACAAATGATGCTGAGAGAACCTCACGAATGGGCTACGGGGGATCTATTGAGTATATTGAAGAATAGAATGGATAGCGAGAATTATAGGAAAATATGCGCTATAAAAGACTTTAGGGTTCATCAATTCATAGCTGAGGCAGCCGAGCTCTGTAACCCGAAAGATATATTTGTATGTAGTGATACGCCGGATGAGATAGCATATATTAAGCATATGGCGATCGCAAGCAACGAAGAGCGAGCTGCCCTAGAGATTCCAGGCCACACATTTCATTTTGACGGAATATTTGATCAGGCAAGGGATAGGGAGGTCACAAAGTTTCTTGTGCCAAATGGTGATAGGCTGAGCCCAGCGCTCAAGCAGATTGACCGGGATGAAGGATTAAGGGAGATTTTTAGCCTACTCAAAGGCTCTATGGTTGACAGGACAATGATCGTACGATTCTTAACTCTTGGGCCGCCGAGCTCAATCTTCACAATCCCATGCATGGAGTGCACCGACTCATGGTATGTTGCGCACGCTGTAAGCCTACTCTACAGAAAAGGCTACGAAGCCTTCCTTAAGATGACGCCTGATATAGAGTTCTTCAAGACCCTACACTCCTGCGGAAAAGTTGATGAGTGGAAGATAAGTGTGGAGCATGAGAAGAAGCGCATCTACATTGACTATGTAACGAACACCGTTTATAGTGTCAATACACAATATGCTGGAAACTCCATCGGCTTTAAAAAACATGCTCTACGATTAGCTATCCGGAAGGCTCATAGGGAGGGTTGGCTCGCGGAGCACTTCATGATAATGGGGGTCCACGGCCCAGGAGGACGGAAAACATATGTGGCTGGGGCCTTTCCAAGCGGATGCGGCAAAACCTCTACAGCGATGCTCCCGGGGGAAACTATACTTGCCGATGATATAGCATATCTACGCAATATTGATGGCATTTGCAGGGCTGTGAACCCCGAGGCTGGGATCCTTGGAATTCTAAGGGATATTAACCCTAAAGACCAGCCGCTACTCTATCAGGTTCTCACAAGCCCGAATGAAATAATCTTCACAAACATTCTAGTTAAGGATGCAAGACCATGGTGGATTGGGATGGGATGCGAATTACCAGATGATGGCATAAACTTTTCCGGAAGATGGTGGAGGGGGAAGAGAGGATCTAATGGAAAGGAAATTCCGCCTGCCAGCGATAACGCCCGCTACATATTATCCCTCAGGGCACTTCCTAACTGTGATCCTGAGCTAGATAATCCTCTTGGGGTTGAGTTAGGAGCTATTATTTATGGCGGCCGCGATTACAGGGCTTATGTGCCAATACAGCAGGGATATAGCTGGGAGCATGGAATAATAGCTTATGGAGCATCCCTAGAAACTGAGACAACATTCGCCATCACCGAGCAAGGTAAGTATGAAATTAACGTGATGGCCAACCAGGATTTCATCTCAATATCTCTTGGGCAATACATTAAAAATTATTTGGAGTTCGGAAGAAATCTTAAGAGGCAACCACTCGTCTTCGGAGCCAACTACTTTCTACGCGACCTAAAGACCGGCGAGTTCCTTAATACTCCCCTCGACAAACATGTTTGGATAAAATGGGTGGAACTCCGAGTGCACGGGGATGTTAACGCAATAAAAACTCCCACGGGCCTAATTCCAAAGTATGAAGACCTGGCAAGGCTCTTTAAGCAAATTCTAGATAGGGAGTATACCATGGAGGATTATACAAAACAGTTTACTATACGGGTACCAGAGAACTTAAGTAAGATCAGGCGCGTAAGAGAATTCTGGTCAACACAAGTGACAGATACCCCAGATGAAGTCTTTAAAATATTGAGTGAGCAGACTGAGCGCCTACTCAGAGCTAGGGATCGATACGGCAATTACATACCACCAAATAAATTTGGAGAGGAGTTGAGTTTATAGCACTTAAAAATACCTAAATATTCATAAATAAAGTTTTTTAGATAATACTTTTGGGGGATTAGGGATTGAGCAAGGTTATCTTCATGCTTCTTCTCAATGAGGTTCAAAATAGAAATGGTCTTAGGGTTAAATTAAGCGAGTTTGAGAAGAATCAGCTTTATGGAGAACTCTTGAGTCATTTTGGATTAATTGGTGGATTAAATATCTGCGAGGCTCTCGAAAGAGCATGGCAAGATCCATATATGAAGAGTGAAATTGAGAATTTCATTTTAGCGTGGCTTAAGAAAAGAGTAAAGAAGGTAAGGGGTGAATACAGAATATAGTGAGAAATTTATATTGCTTTAGCCCCTCTGAAGGAATTCTGGCAATAAATCTCATCCAAAATGCTAGATGATTTAAAATATCTATGAAAAATCTGTAATAATTTTGGGAAAAATTGTTTTTCCAGAGAGACAAAACTAAGTTTATTTGATCAGGAGGCTATATTGTTTTTGATCCCCCTAAATCATGCTCTTGATAAGATATCTAAAAAAATGTCTCATCTTATGAGGTGAAGGCTCCTTTAGGAGGAGAATTAGTGAAGTATAAAAAGATGAATCTGAGTGAGACAAAAAAATTAGGAGAGGTTCTGGAGAACTTTAAGGTTTTAGTTAAAAACTTGGTTCCTATAACCCCTGATCAGGCTGAATGGATCTGCGATGAGGTTGAGAGGTTAAGTAAGGAGTATCCAGGTTTGATAAAGAAACTCAAAGAGCTACATGGAGTATTAGAAGGTAACACGGAGTTAAAGGATAAGCCGCTAACCCAAATTCTTACTGAAATAGGGAAGCAAGAGAAGAGGCGTAGAAGGACAAGAGGAGCCGGGAAACATAAGGCAAAGCGAACACCATAAGAGCCTGTTTTCCCCAAAAGCCTTTTTATTTTCCGGAGACAATATTTTTCGCTGGTGAGAGCCAATGAGCTATTTAGAGGTCAAAGGACAAAGAGAATTTCTATGTAGGCTCCCCTACGATTCGGATCTCCTACTAGCATTAAAGGATCTTGCGAAGAAGATTGGTGTGAAGACTGGAGTATTCACGTTGCTGGGCGCGTTGAAGAATGCAACCCTACTATATTATGTGCAAAACGAGAAAAAATATATGAAGTTAACATTCGATTACCCCCTCGAAATAGTTTCCGGGATTGGAAACATCGCGGTAATGAACGATGATCTGATTATACATGCCCATATCGTGCTCGCGGATAAAGAGGGAAGATGCTACGGGGGTCACTTAACGGAGGGTTCAATGGTATTCTCATGCGAAGTCCACCTTAAAGAGCTAACGCCGACAATACAGAGAAAATATAACGAGACCACGGGCCTCAACCTCTTTAGCATATAGCTTCTAACCTATAGAGAATAATAACCATGAATCCTTCTCATAACCGTGATACTCAAAAACATAACAAGCAATTTTCAAGGATTAAAGGAGCTTTAGGGGTCACGCGTAACAGTACAGAGTATAATTCTTGAAAGACGTGGCATAAGCGATATAGAAGTAGTTGAGATTGCAAAAAGAGGGAAGATAAAATCGGGCTTAATCTTGGGTGTGAGTTTAGGCGCAAAATCTCTCCCGGAAAATGGGTGAAACCATTGAATGACACCATATTACAGAATACAATAATAGTAAGATCACGCATCTAGCCAACCGGACATTTAAAATAGCTAAGAAAACCTTGGAGCAGGGAAAATATTGAAGGCTGATTTCACGGGCTTTTAGGATGAGAAAAGCAAAAGTGAAAGTTAGAATTGACGAAAAATATTTTCTAACAAGGACCTCCAACATTATAGTGGGCATGAGAAGGAGGGTTGAACCGCAATTGTTAAGTATAGCATGCTGAAATATTAGTATTTGGTTAGGTTTAGTCTTTACCGCGCGGTTGAAATATACTTAACATTTTGTCTTAACGTCTGACAATTTGTTAAGTTTTGTATCATGGCTGCGTAATGTCAGTTAGACTGCCTAATCCGTGCCGAGTCTGGGGCACGTTAAACATACCCGCAGTAAAAGGAGGATAAAACAATGAAAACAAGACTATTAATGCATCCGCACGGGTTGAAGAAAGCGTTTTGGTTGGCAATAACTGGACTTATATTTCTCTCCACGACTTTAATGTTTACACCACAAGTCAAAGCTTCAGAAACAACGATATTTTCAGATGGTTTCGAAAGCTACGATGTTAGCACTTTTCCCTGGGCTGGAGGATGGATACTAGAATTTGATGGTTATAACCCTAGTGAACAAAAAATAGTGAATACTGTCAGCGTATCTCCGACAAAATCACTTCAATTGCTGGGATGGGGTATTAGTGCAGTAGCCATTAAATCTTTCACATCAACTTCTAACGTAATTGGTTACGAAGCGTATGTGAGGACAGAAGATTATGCAGGAGCCTCTTATACTGTGGCTTACATCGGTTTTAGAAGTAAACGCTGGGATTCTGTTTTTTCGAATTGGAATTACTATGTGACATTTGAGACTGACGGACGCATTCTGTATCGTGGACAGAATTTTCTTGACTCATACAGCCCAAATACATGGTATAAAGTTAGGGTAGTAGTCGACAAAACCACAAATCTTTGCAATGTATGGATTAACGACGCCCTGAAAGGAGAAAATCTTGTCGAACCGTCCTACTTCTATGAGCGCACGTATCTGGCGCTGTCTGCTCAATGGGCTCACGTGAAAACATACTTCGACAACGTTAGAGTATTTTCCATAACAAATGATCCACCAGTAGCGAACGCCAATGGTCCCTACAGCGGAGATGAAGGCTCTCCAATAACTTTGACCGGAACAGATTCTTATGATCCAGACGGGACAATCGTCGGCTATGAATGGGACCTCGACAATGACAGCATATACGAAACATATGGGCAGAATGTTCAAAAAACTTGGATGGTGAACGGTTATTACACAGTTTGGCTCAAAGTCGTAGACAATAATGGTGCGGAAGACATTTCTTCAGTAGACGTGAACGTTTGGGACCGCGCTCCCACAGCAAGCTTCACATGGACACCTATAACACCAAATGAGGGGACAGCCGTAAGCTTTATAGACACTTCAACTTCAAGCCCAGACACAATAGTTTTCTGGTCGTGGAGCTTCGGAGATGGCGGAACAAGCACGCTGCAGAATCCCATCTATATACGCTGATAATGGAATATACACGGTGACGCTGACAGTAACGGACAGCGATGGTTCTACAAGCACGAAAACAGCACAAATCACAGTAAGTAACGCGGTTCCTATAGTGAATGCTGGTAGCGATAAAACCTCTAACGAGGGCTCAGTAGTCAGCTTTTCAGGAGGCTATACTGATCTGGGAGTCAATGATGCCCCATGGACTATAACATGGGACTTTGGAGACGGCGGCACATCTTCAGGAATACTAACTCCAACAAACATTTACATAGACAATGGAGTATATATAGTGACCCTAACAGTAACTGATAAAGACGGTGAGTCAGGAACAGACACTTTAACAGTAACAATAAGCAATGTAGCGCCTCAAGTGATGCCGCCAGAAGATTCGGAGAGAGAGGAGGGAGCAACTATAGAGATTAGTGCATTCACTTTTACCGACCCAGGAACAGGTGATAAGCATACGGCCACCATAGACTGGGGCGACGAGACAATAGTAGATCTCGGAACAATAACAAGTCCAATCTCCGGGTTATCCCACGCTTACGCAGACAATGGCGTGTATACCGTGAAGCTCACGATCACTGACAAGGATGGTGATTCTGGCTCAGCATCTATGAAGATCACGGTCAATAATGTAGCTCCAACGGTTAATGCAGGTAACGATGCAGAGATAGATGAGGGGGGCATTTATACGGCTCCTGGTAGCTTCGCTGATCCAGGCGCGGATACATGGACCGCCACTGTTGATTATGGCGACGGAGGCGGAACTCAACCGTTGACTCTAAACGAAGATAAAACATTCAGTTTAAGCCATAAATACGCCGATAATGGTGTTTACACAGTTATAGTCAAAGTGCTTGATGATGATGAAGAAGAAGGCATGGACACTGTAACCATCAAAGTAAATAACGTAGCGCCTAAGATTACCTCCATGATATGCCCATTGGACCCCACAAAAGTAGGGACGCTGGTAACTTTTACGGTGGGATGGGCGGATCCAGGCTTAATGGATACGCAGAGCGTTGCATGGTTCTGGGGTGATGGTTCGTCCAGCACCATTAATGCTAAAATGGACAGCGGCTCATCAGCTATTCAACATGCTTATCTATCTTCAGGTGTTTACACGGTATCCGTAACGGTGACAGATAAAGACGGTGGCAGCGATTCAAAGACGTGTGAATACTACGTTGTTGTTTACGATCCAAACGGTGGTTTTGTCACTGGCGGAGGCTGGATATGGTCTCCCAAAGGAGCATATACGGCTGATCCGACACTTGAAGGTAAGGCTACATTCGGGTTTGTCTCCAAATATCAGAAGGGCGCTAATGTTCCATCAGGCAACACCGAATTCCAATTCCACGCTGGAAACTTAAACTTCAAGAGTGCAGAATACGAGTGGCTTGTTGTTACAGGAGACAAAGCAATATTTAAGGGGTCAGGCACAATAAACAGTGAAGGCAACTATAAATTTATGTTGTGGGCGGGGGACAGCAAAAGCGGCGACACGTTTAGAATCAAAATCTGGACTGAAAACAACGGGATGGAACTCATCATTTACGATAACGGAAGCGAACAATTAATTTCAGGCGGCAGCATAGTAATCCATAAATGACAGCGCACTTTCTTCAAACCCCAATTTTATTTTCGGCAAAGAGATGCTTGAAAGAAATTTCCCCATATTTTTCTGTGCATTATACAATCTTTTTCATGTCTCTAAATTCCCATACAATGATGTAGGAGAAGATTCGAGCCCAAAGGGACAACCAGAGAAGTCTCCCGCAAAACCTCTTCTTATTATATTTAAGTCCTTTAGAAACTCTTATAAGGATGGAGACTCTTTATTTAAGAGTGAGCTTCATCATCTTGTAAAGCTAGCGATAAAGGGCTGCTTTCTTTACTTTTTGGTGGGCCTCCAATATCAGGTTGGACTTGCGTGGCTATCCAGCACAATTATTCTGTTCATTTTTAATCTTCCACACCATGCTTAACCTTTCAACCTATATTATCTTCCCAGTCTTTGAAACAGAAAACGGTCCAGCCTACTACTTTTTCTCAATAATTGTCGTTGCCTTAATCATCTTAGCAATATTTAGAGCAAAAAGAGTGGTTCGAGAGAAGAGCCAAGTTAAAACTGAAATCGATAGTCGTGATAATTTTGGATAGGTTCATTGCTTACTATTTCAGCTTGGTTCTGTTAATTGGCAGTTTAGCCTATGCCCCATGGGTTTTGGCTTCTATGAAGAAGACTGAGCCGCTGGTCGGATCGCTTCCCTGAATAATAGTATCCTCCGGGATTGCCACTTACAGATCTTATAATGAGCGATTTTCTAACAATAACATTTTCAGTATAAGTTCCAGGGTTTACCGCTATGATGTGTCCATCAGCGGTGCCAGGATCATTAATTGCCTCTTGAATCGAGTAGAAGCCCTCACCTGTATTAAGATTATATACTGGTGGGGATGGAGACGCTTTAATATCTGGCAGCCATAAGAGCATAACTGCCAAAACCATGCAAACTATAAAGAGCCTCCTTCTCGTAATAAATCACCCTGAATATGCCATATTTTTAATTCAGTCCAGTATTCATATAAACTTTATGACCACGCTCTCCTTCACATAAAACATTAAAAGCTTCAAACTAGCGCTCAACAATCTTCCTCCAAACTTAACTCAAACATAGTGTACCGAAGTTTTCATTTAATTATTGGGGAAACATCAATCAGGTGTTTCTTTATCGCTTCACGCTTTTACAGTTCCATTATTACTTATGAAATAATCTTTCTTTCTATCTTCATAAAGTTTCGATTAAGTATTGTCTCATTTACCTTAAGCTGATCTCCGTGAGGAATATTATGGGGAGTTTCCTTAGTTCCTCTATTTTGTTAAGCATCTCATTCTCTGGTTTTAGGAAGAGCGCTTTTGCCTTAAGATTTATTGCAGCAGCTATTACATAGCAGTCCGACAAAGATATTCCAAGCTTTTTCTTGATCTCTCCGGCTTTAACAGTAATGTCTGGCGTTATCCCCGCTATCTTAACTCTTACGGTAAGCCATTCGACGAGGTTTAACGCCTCCTCATTAGGCTTCTCGACACCAGCTAACTCGTAGATTCTGGACGCCACATATATGATCTCTGAGACTGTGATAGGCGTAATGTATAGCTCTACCACTTTAGCTAGCGCGCCATCAAGAATCTTCTCAACAGCTCCCTTATGAGGCGAACCCCTCACAACATACTCTACTAGAACCCCAGCATCAACCACGTACCTCTCTAAGGATTCTCTTAAACTTCTCCTCCTCAAGCCCCCTCTCCTCGCCGAGCAGCTCCTCAACGATTTGAGGGTCTATATCAACGACCCTCGGTTTAAGCGGCCTTATCACTATTTCACCCTCCTTAGCTTCAGCAGACACCTCACCCTCACCTATACCAGCAGCCTCTCTTAA
>JAWBXL010000036.1:0-14150 GCA_038867895.1 Bathyarchaeia archaeon
TCATTATCTCATAGTACTTTAATTAGCAATGCATTCTTCTTGGCAGAAGAAGAATGCAATTTTTACAGATAAATTGGTGCGGGGGGTGGGTTCGAACCCACGCAGCCCTACGGCAGCAGGTCCTAAGCCTGCCTCCTTTGACCACTCGGACACCCCCGCGTGTAGATCCAATCTAAGATAAAATTTTATTAAAATAGAGATAAATCTCTTTCTCCATGCTTCTTGTATCCCCATTAGAAGAGGGTTAAAAGGAGAGATAGATTAAGATAATTTTCTGAATATTTATATATTTAGCTATAGGTAATGATATGAGGTGGTGTTAATCTATGTCTCTAGAGGATTTTAAGAAAGCATGGAGAGAGTTAGAGATAGAGGAGGCAAATAAAGCATTCATGGCGCACTTCATAGCATATATTATTGTAAACTGTTTCTTGGCCTTCGTAAATCTCTATGGAAGCCCGGGATACATTTGGTTTCCATGGGTATTAGCTGGTTGGGGTATCGGCCTAGCCTTCCATTTTGCATTTTCTAGACCAAGGTTCGTGGTTTCAGAGTGGGAAGAAAAGATTGCAAAAATAGAATCTAGAATTAGGAGAAGGCAGGAATCTTAAGGTTAATATTCTCTACGCGCTTTTCAGCACCATTAGCGCTCCAATTCAATGACCTACGCCTAGAAGAAGCTCTTCCAGGCCTAATTCTTTAAGTTTTTTCTCGGTTGGTATGCCCTCTTCGCTCCATCCTCTGTAGCTATAATATTCGCTTAACATTGCGCCAAGGAAAGGAACCCCAAAACCATGTCTAAGCCGCCTATGAGTAAGTAATCTTGGCGGCAATGTGTCGTCTTTTCGGCTGATGCCGCGCCTCACGTTAAACATCCGTTTCAAATTAGAGATTCGCTCCCCTATAAGCATGAATTCAGATAGATGTATATTCCAGCCAGTAACATTATTCAAGAGCTTTACATATTGGGAAGGTTTAATTCGTAGTGCGCTGAAAATGCATACGACTAAAGAATCTAGCATGCTATTGTAATCCTGAACTTTGGCTACAAGTTCCGCTTTGCCCTCTATGGAGAGGCGGTTCAGTTGGGCAGCATATCCCAATTCTGGCATAGTGAATTGACTAATACCTTCAAGATAACCCTCTATGTGATCTCCGGGAAAAACCTCCATGTGAGCTGCTCCAATACTGCCTGTGGCATAACCTAGAGCCCGCGTCATATGTGTTCTCGGGTCGTGAGCTGGAATCTCAAGCCCCTTAACGTGCATCGCATATTCGTAGGCAAGGCCGCCAATTTTTTCAGTCGCCCTTTTGACCCCCTCGCCTAATAACGCGCCGAAACCTTCCCTCTCACCTATCTTCCTTATAATTTCTAACATGGCCTCAGAGCTGCCCCAAACCAATCTAATCCCATCCGTTTCCCTCTCAGTTATAAGGCCTTTTTCAAAGCACTCCATGGCGAAGGCTATCACCGTGCCAGTCGATATTGTATCCAAGCCGTATCTATTGCATAGCGAATAGGCTCTTTGTAAAGCTTCTATGTCACTGATTAAGCAGTTAGATCCTAATGGCCCCCAATGCTCCCAAACCATATGTCTTTCACCCCCATCCACTAGTTTTGATTCTAGATCTTGGTATGGGCATCCGCGACAGTGGTATGGCTGCACCTTTCGGAGCTCTTCGGCTATTATGTTCCCTTCCTCAAAGTGGTCCTCCCGCCAATTTTTAATAGGTCCTCCAATTTTAAGGAATCTCTTGAGCATATTCACTTGTATATCTATCACCTCCTCCAGTTTTTCGGGAGGATTTTGCTCATAAATTTCTCTCACGGTGTCCCTCAACCCTTTCTCGTCCGCAACTTCAATTGGCCGTGTTCCACGGGCAACTATCGCCTTTAACCTTTTATCTCCCATTAATGCGCCTAAACCGCACCGCGCGGCAGCCCTTCCTATTTTACCATCATTCATAATGCAAGCAATTCTCACTCTCTTCTCTCCAGCGGGACCAATACATGCAATGCTGGCCTTTGCATCAGTCTCTTTCTGCAGTAATTCTGAGGTTTCATAGGTATCCATGCCCCAAACATGTTGAGCGTCCCTGATCTCAATTATATCATCATGAATCCATAAGTATACAGGCTTTTCTGACCTACCTTTCACTATAATTCCGTCAAAACCCGCATGCTTAAATTCATATGCCCAGTTCCCTCCAGCATGGGCTATTCCAAGAATTCCGGTTAAAGGTGAAATTCCAGCTACAATATAACGGCTACTAGAGGGGACAATGGTGCCTGTTAAGGGCCCTGTCATGAATATTAATAGGTTTTCTGGAGAGAATGGCTCAGTCTTAGAGGTTGTTTCATCCCAAAGTATCTTGGTTGCTAACCCCACGCCCCCAACATACTTTCTGGCTAAAGCAGCATCTACAGAATGATAATGAACTTCTTTCTCGCTCAAATCAACCCAAGCTATTTTCCCATACCCAAATGGCATAATAACCACACCCAACCCCCAAATAACACTAAACCAATCACATATTTCCATACTCAACAAATCTATATAAAAATATTTTATTAAGATGTCGCACCCTAAATCTTAATTCTCTAGGCCCACAGGTGAGCTTTATACGTTAGTCGTAACACACAACACAAAAACCTCCCTACAATATTCGCCATATTTCTATAAAATTCATTGATGAAGGGGGGTTGTCTGAAACGCGATAATTGGATGGATGGAAGCGTCTTTTATATTCTTTTATTTTGAGGACTGAAAATTAATCTTTTTGTTTGTTTTAAGATTTACCGTAAAACAAAAATTTTATATGGATCATTTATAAAATTTTATTATACACAAGTGCCGGGGGTCTAATTTGCGTAAATTCTCTTCTTATGCCGAGTTTTATGAGAATGTTATTCGTGAAGCTATTGAGAAATGTAGTTACTGCGGAGCATGTATCGACGTCTGCCGGATGCAACCCTATTACAAGCGCCCTGAAAATATAATGGAGAAAATGATAAACTTCTTAAAAGGCGGCGAGCTGTCAAGCGAAGTTTATAAAGAGACCTTTGATTGCGGTTGTTGCGGAGGATGTACCGATTCTTGCCCTTTTGGAATCGACCCTCACCTGTTACATGAGGCAGCCAAAATTGAGATAGTTAAACGGGGTGGAAGACCGCCCGAATCGCTCAATTTTGTTTTACCAGGTCAGAAGTATAATGTTTATGTAATATTGTCTGCGCTTCAAATGAGGCCTTCTGAGGCGAGATGGTTAAAGAAAGTTCCTCCTTCTCCAAAGAAGGTTAAAAATGTGCTTTTTACTGGATGTTTTCCTGTGGCTATTCCAAGCGTACTATTTGCCTTTATGGACGTGCTGGAGAAGATAGGTGTCGACTTCGTTGCACTAGAGGGTGGGGACCTTTGTTGCGGCACAGTTTTCTGCCCCGCGGGCGGCATGGTCGACGAGTCCGAGAAAAGAGCACGAGAATTAGTTAATGCATTAAAAGTTTTTTCGCCTGAAAGGGTTATTGTTGTTTGTACTGGTTGTTATCGTCAGTTTACAGAGTTTATGTCTACTTATCTCGACTTAGACTTTGAAGTTGCATTTTATACAGATTTTCTAAGAGAGAACTTAGAGAAACTGAATTTTATAAAGCCTTTAGAAAAGACGGTATTTCTCCAAGAATCCTGTATGCCTCGCCGTACAAAGGTTGACGAATCAATTAAAGATGTTCTTAAAGCAATTCCAGGGGTAAAAATAGTTAAGTCTCAGTCTCTTTGCTGTGGCGGACTAACAAACATGACGAATCCTCTGCTTGGGCGTATTTACGGACAAATCCTTGTGGAGGAGGCAGCAAAATCTAGAGCTGATTATTTAGTTAGCTCTTGCCCCTTCTGTAGGCTGAACTCTTATCCACACGTAAGAGAAAGATCGCTTACCTTGAAAGATGCTGCTGAGCTTATCAACGAAGCCATAGGGGGTAAGGTATACGAGGATAAGCTGGAAACGTATTGGAGATGCAGAAGCGTGGAAGAAATTATAGAAAAATCTAAAGAGAACTTTAAGGCAAATGGTTTTACAGAGGAAGAAATGAGAAAAATACTGCCATTACTTTTCGCTCCCATACAATAGAAGCGGTTAATATCATTGGTTAACAAAATATATTTAATAAAGTGCCACTAGTCTCCTAGCAAGTCTATTTACTATTAGTGATGAGTAAATCCTTACTATTTTAAGGAATTTAAGTGATTTTTAAATGGTTTTCGTGCCAAAAAAGTATCTTACAGATTCGAGGAGACGGAGTACTGGACCGCCAACGACAATTTTTGTAACTTTTAGATCTCTTAAGATCTTTTCTATTTTTCCCTCTTTAGAGTAGCCGTAGGAGCCCATAATTTCAAGAGCGCGATTAACGGCTTGCCAAGTATGTTCTGTTATAATGTTTTGCGCGAGACTTGCCATGGCAAGCTGTTTATGATCCCATGGCGGTCCGTAAACTTCTGGGTGATCGAGCCTCTCAAGCGAATTCCAAAAGACCTGCTCAGCAGCTTGCATATCCTGTAAGATCTGCCCTAGTTCATGCGCTATTAAGCCGTGTTCTTTCATGGGTTTTCCGGCAGTCTCCCTACTCTCAACGTAAGATTTTAAGATTTCATAAGCTCTTCTCGCACATCCAATTGCAAATGCGGATGCAAAGCATCGGCCAATGGTCTCTTTAGCTGTAAGAGATTTAACTTCATCTATCCCTTCATCATGCAGACGGTTTTCTTTAGGTACTCTAACATTGTCAAACCATACATCACCATTGGTGTCTAAAGCGGTGCCCATTTTTCGGTAAGGTTTACTTGTAGTTACACCTGGAGCATCTGCAGGAACGAGAATTTGTGCAATGTTGTTTGGAAACTTTTCGCCCTCAACTCTACATATAACAAGATAGACTTTTGCCTCCCTGAATGCGGAGGGCCATAATTTATGCCCATTTATTACCCATTCACCACCTTCCAAACGTGCCGTTGTTCTTATCTGCAATCCTTCCAATCTCAGATCTTCTACCGCCCCGCCACCGTGGGGCTCTGTGATTGCACTGCAAATTACAAAAGGCTCATTCCCACAGAGCCACTCAGCAATTTGTTTCATGATATTGTCTTTTGGGGTAGGAAGCATAGCGGAGGCAACGGCCCATGATGATATGAATGCCGTTTCTGCAAGGCCATGGTCGCCTCTAGCGACCTCTATAACTACTGCGCCAGTTTCAACCATTGACCAGTCGCCAATCCCACCATACTGTGGCGGCACAAAGGCACGCTGTAAGCCCAGGTCAATCCAGAGTTTCTTAAAGATGCCCTCAACCCAAGTGTGCTCTTTTCTCTCCGTCCAGTCCCAATAATCATCAATTTCGTCCTCGTGAGGCAGCACCTCCCTATTTATAAAGTCCCTCAAAGTATTACAAAATATCTTTATTTCTTCCCTAATTAAATGATCAGGCCTCCAAAAATTTTCCATTTAAAACCTCCTTTTATTTACCATTATATTATATTGCTGGATTGGATATAAATATTTTGCGCCTATATGTTTCAAGTCGAAATTTAAAATAAAATGGATGAATGTGTAAAAATGGCTGAAAACATTATAGCGTCGCTTAAACTTATTATGTATTGTGAGCGTAAACTCCGCGCGCTCATTGAAAGCCTTTCCAAGAGACTTATAGAAGCCCATATGGGGCTTCTGTACCAGATAACTCATGCAAATCGATAAAAATCAATCAAAGCCTAAAAAGCCTTAACTAAACAAGAAAAGGCCAAAATGACAAAATCAGCCAAAACCAGAAAAAAGGAATATTGTCAGCCAAATATGCGAGCGCATCTTTTTGTAAATCAAGGATTTTGGGATTCTTCGATGCACTCTTCAATCACTCTTGCTTTTCGCTCATAAAACTTTTCTCTACCCTCTATGTATGAGGGAAGAATCCACTTCATTTTCTTAAGGTTCTGAATAATGATAGGCATTCGATCCCAAGGGATAGTTATTAGTATCCATCCCTCAGGATATATTTCCTTTGACTTCATCCCGAAAGTCATTCCCGTTACTATGTAGTTAATCTTTCCACTTAAATACGGGTAAATATAAATCCATGCGCATCCCAGCACTGGCGTCGTTTTTGACTCCCATAGCTCACCAGTGGAATAACTCAGAGCCCTAAGCACTATCTCCGCCTGAGAGGGTGTGGCCATCAAGATTAGCAAATCAGGTTCATATGTTAAAGTGTCGATAGCTGAGAAAGCTACGTAGTTAACCGTACCTCTTGGGAGTTTTGGAACGTACTGATAAATCCTTTTGTTTGCCCTTGCCTCCTCAAATATTTCAAACTTTTCACCTATTATTCCAGCTTCAGCAAAAATAGGTGTATCTTCCATACCGAGAACCGATTTTCCAAAACAATCTTCGTTTTCTTTAGTAAAATAAAAGGGAGTGCCTCTCTCCTGAGCTTCCCTAATCATCTGACAGAAGGGCAGTGTTTTATTTAATTGCTCTATTCCATCAGGCTTTCTAAAAAGAAACTTTACACCCACAGGAGAATATTTAAATTCGAACTTCTTAAGAATTGAAAGATCACTACTTAATTGTCTCATTAAAACACTCCCTGAATTTTAGGATGGGAATTTCTGCCATATAAGTTTTTCTCCACATTTGCTGGTTTGTTTTGGTTAGGGGATTAAGTAGAATATTTTCTAAGTTTTTAGTAAGTGAAGGCTACTATGTTATTTGTTCTGGTTCACCTATTTTGTGAACTGTTATGGCTACAGCGAGTATGCACAAGTAGCATATGGCAACGTGCACTCTAATTTTGGCTATTCTCTCCATTTAGGTTTCTCCATTCAAAGATCCTATTTTGAGGCTTTTGAAATCTCTTCCAGTAAAGTATTCCCCCACCAACCCAGCTCTTCGACATCAATTGCATATTCGTCCTTGATGGCTAATTTGCAGTTTACTTTAATTTCTTTGCAAGTGCCACTAAAATTGCTCCAATAAAGCAAATTGGAGCTAAGCTCAGGTAAGCAGTAGACCAACCAGTTGGAATCAGGAATCCGAGCACTAGCGGGCCTATCATTATTCCGAGCTGCGCCATGAGATTAAGAATCCCTAATCCAACACCTGCTAATTCTGGCCCTAATATAATGCCTGGAGCAGCCGTGACGCAAGGCGGGGTAAAGGACCATATTATTCCAACAATAATAATGTATAGAAGTGCTATCCATATATCAGTGAAGTACGTGGCCAATGGAAGAGTAACGCCTAAAAGTGCCAGAGACGCAATAGCGGGTTTTCTCATAGATTTTATTTTATCGGCTACCGCTCCTCCTACAGGGCCGAAGGGTATCATCATAATTGGGCCAATCGTTGCAATCAAAGATGCTGTTGGTAGAGCCCAGCCCGCGGCATTTACATAATATGATGGTAACCAGCTCATGAAGGCTAAAGTAGTATAATTATAGCAGAAGTATGCTATAGCCACTAACCATATGTCAATATTTGCGTAAGCTTTCCGGGAGCTTTCCTTGCTTTTCTCCTTCTCAATTTTGCTACTAGTGGGGGAAACTTGCGGCATTTTAGTTAGGGCTGCGAAAAGCATGCATATTATTATTGCTATTATTGTAGAGAACCACCATACGCTTTGCCATGATGCAACCACAAGTAATGGCCCAACGATATATGATACGGTTACCCCGACTGGCATAAATGTCATAAGTATGCCCATAGCTTTTCCCAGCTCTTCTGGAGGAAACCATAATGTTACTAATGCTGGAGCATATATGTACGCGGCGCCGAGAGCAAGTCCCTCAATGAATCGAGAAACAAGCAATACTTCGTAGCCTGCCGCAAAGCATCCTAAAAGTGAGCCAACTATTAGACATATTAGCATAACTATACCGACTTTTTTCGGACCTAAACTTCGTACAAGAGAACCTATGGGAAGGGATACTACGAAAGCCCCGATGACAAATAAGGTCATCAACATGGTAGCTGCCGCGTAAGTTAGCTGAAAAGTTTCCATCAAGACGGGCATGATCGGAGGTACCTTAAAATATCCAACTGCTGATACTACCCCTGCAAGCCAGCTCATCACCGCTATAACCCAACGATACTTACCTCTATTACCCATTTCTTATCCCCAAAATCTTTTTTTAAAAAAAGGTGTATATATATTTTAATATTTTATGCGCTTTAAAAAAGCGGCAATATTAAGTGGCGCCTCCTTTTCATATTAGCCGCAAAATTATCCCGCCCCCTCAAACATTAATAGTCTTTTTTGGATCTTCTCGATTCCTAAAAAATCATTTGTGTAAACGACCCAAATTTTATATTTTATATTTATTTTTTAGGTTTTTTCAATTCGAATGCTTTAGAAGAATATTTCACGCGATATTTCTGCAAACCTCTTCAACTTATCAATATAACACGACACGAAGTGATCACAACTTGATTTTTAAGGCACTCTTTTTAATATAAATAATTTACGTTAAATTATTTAAGTATCCTCTAAAAATTTAAATATTGTGATGGGAATGAAATATCCTTCTCTAAAGGAATATTGCGATGAAGTTGTTCCAGAGTTTCTGGATAAATGTATTAATTGCGGAGTTTGCTTAATAAATTGTCCTACGAGTTCCACCATGCTTGGCGGACTGCCTGAGAAAGCAATAATGGAAAAAGTTTTAAGGTTTCTAAGGTATGGTGATGAATCGGAGGAAGTTTATACTCTTGCGTTTGGATGCTCTATGTGTGGGAAATGCACAGATTCTTGTCCCATGGGAATTGATGTTATGAGAGCGATGATTAAAGTGAGGTCTGAATATTTCGAGCGTGGAAAAGTTCCAGAAGCCATATTGAGGGGTATTAGGGAGGGAGAATGGGTTTACCTTATGAGAATCACGCAGGCCATGCTATATGATCCCCAAGAATTATCTAGAATATTCCCTCCATATAGGCATGCGGAGAACGTAATGTTTCTGGGGTGCACATTATCTTCCTACTTCCCCAATTACACTCTTCCAATGCTTGACATTCTTGAAAATATGAAAATAGATTTTACTATTCTAGCTGGCGGCCCCACAAAAGACAGAAGAATGGTTTGCTGTGGTTTCCCCCTCATACAGATTGGAGACTTGGAGATGATAGAGAGAAATGCCGAAGGATTAATTTCAGCATTAAAAGCTTTTTCTCCTAAAAATGTCATTTTTCCATGCGCAGGTTGCTATCGGTTCTTCAATGAAATCTATAGAAAGTTTTTAGATATTGATTTTGAGGTTAAGTACATCTACGATTTCCTGCTTGAGCATATAGATAACATAAAATTCAAAAAACCCATAGAGAAAACCGTGTATCTTCACTCGTCATGTCAAGGTTGGGGCGGCAGGACTAACGTGTCCCTACAGAAATTTTTAGAGAGAATTTCGGGATTGAGAGTTATCTTGGGTGAAATGAATTGCTGTGGAGGAACACCTAGAGTAAACATTCCTGAAATATATAGGAGAATGAGTCTCTCCTTCAGAAACAATGTTGCGAAAGGCGTTATTAATAACCACGCCGATTATCTCTCATTTCAATGCCAAATTTGCAACCTAGCCTTCTCTCCCGTTATTGTTGAAAACAAGCAACCCTTCGAAGTAAAGAATCCATTTGAATTAATATGTGAGGCCATGGGAATAGAGAAAACATATGAGGACAGATGGCTCAAATATTGGAGATGCAAAAGCGATGAAGAAATCATAGAAGTTTCAAGAAAATATTTTGAGGCAAATGACATGCCTGAGGAGGAGGTAAGAAAGGCGATTCCATTGATATACTCCTTCAGGTAGTCTTCTACATTATTCTTAAGTATATCTTTCTTACACCAAGCGCGATGAATCTTCTATTCTTAATAGCCAAGTTTGCATATTGGGTTAACTATTGCCTTATTAAGTTGTTACGTCCTAAAATCTTATTCTTTAGAAAAATATTTAAGAGTGAGCTTTAAAAAATACTTTGGTGCCTGGGATGAAGATACTTCAGGTGAGATGCAAGTTTAAAATGCCGAGAACCGATCTTGAGAAAGCTTTCTTGCATGTTGCTCCTAGATTCAGACCTGGCGGCGAGGTCCAAGGACTTTTATGGAAGATCTGGCTTATAAATGAGTCTGAAAAATTGTTCTCCGGAATCTATTTGTTCAAAGATGATGATGCTGTGGAAGCATATCTTAAAGGAGAATTATTTTTGGGATTGAAAAATAATCCAGCTATAAGCGATCTCGAAGTAAAAGTATTCGATATATTACATGAGCACACAAAGATCACATGTGGACTCATAGAATAATCGTAGCCCGCAACACCATACCCCTTATTTATAATGTTGCACACGGCATGAATGCGACTTTAACTGTACCAAGTAAGATGGAAAGGTATATCCTGCAGGTAAGCTGTGGAGATGAATTTGGCGATTGGTCAGTTGATTTCCTAAGGGCATTACTGAGGGTAAAAATTTGTTTTAACAAAACGAGGTAGTTGAGCGAGTGAGAACTATGCTTTCTGAAGTTTCATCCTAGCTTCTTGTTAAGAGTATGTCGCCTATGTTTATGTCTTTGTCTGTCTTGTATTCTCCGACTACCTTCTCTTTATATCCCTCTTTCTCCACCCTAACCAAGTACGTGTGATTCCACCTCAAATCTCTAAACCAAAAGTCTCCGAAATCATCTGTTAGTACCTCGTATTTTTCTCCCGTAAGTAGGTCTGCCGCTGTTATCCTCGCACCTATTATAACCTCTTTCTCCTCAGGATCAACTACGCAACCAGATATGAATGGTCTTGGCAGGTTTAAGTAGTAGACTCTCGGCTTAGTTCCACACTCTGGCTTTAACACCTCCGCTCTAGTCATCAGTTCCTTAATCTCTGGGTCGCTCTCATCCCCAAACACTATTACCCCCTCTAATGGACATGCGTCGTAGCATCTTGGACCATACTTCCACTCCGGATCGTCCAGTAAGTGCGCGCACATAGTACACTTCTGGGCTATCCCAAGACTTTCATTGAAGTATATTGCTCCATATGGGCATGCCTCGATGCACAGCCTAGAGGGCAGATCCTTGCAGCCGTCGCATCTTTCTGGGTCAATCAGGACTATTCCATCATCTCTCTTCCTTATCGCTCCAGCCAGGCAGGCTCTTAAGCACGGAGGGTTATCGCAGTGCATGCATGGAACTGGAGTATACGTCACCTTAACCTTTGGTGTCGAGCCCCTCTCCATCTTATCAAGCCTAATCCAGAATTGACCGTACTCAGGCTGGGGCTTAGAGTATGGGCTCCAGTCATTATTAACAAACTCGTCCTTGCAGGCTATTAGGCATGATGTGCATCCAGTGCACCTACTAGTATCGATTATAAACACCTTACCCACCTTACATACCCCCTTAACCGACAACATATGCCTCCATAACCGGACCTATTATTGGGTGCATCTTCTTTTGGAATGCCTCCGGATACTTGCTCATTAACTCTAATATATCAACCCTCTTTACATCGACCAGTATCCCAGAACATATCTGCTCCGGCACCCTTATCTCTTCTCCACGCTTATACTTGATGGATGGAGGAGGCATCAATAGATTTATGACTCCGCCCCTGTCAATCCTATCCTCAATGCTGACTAAATTAACCCTAGCGCCGTGGTCAACCGATATAACTCCCGGCTTAACCCTATGCGTAACCAGAGCCCCGGCTAGGATGGCGCCGAACTCATTATGAATCATCACAACATCGCCTGTCTTAACGCCCAGCTTCTCAGCGTCAACCGGATTAATCCATACAGCCTCATATAGGTAGCCATCTGGACCCTTAACCTTATAGATTTCCCTAAGCCATATTATTTCGTCTCCTTGCGAGTGGAACCTGTATCTTGGGTGGTTCGACATTAATAGGAAAGGATATTTCTCTCTCTTAGGTGAAGTCGGTAGATTATCATGTTCTATCCATTTTGCAACTGGGGGTCTTTCTTTATCATCCGGCGCATACTTTAGGACTAGCTGAGATACGAATTCAAGCTTGCCTGAAGGCGTCTCCAGACCAGTTCCAGCCTTCCAGAACTTGGTCATGAAGCTATCGTAGATGTCATAGCCATACTTTCTCTTTATCTCAACCCACTCCTCCCAAGATGGGCAGCTGTAGAGAACCCTCTTCTTAACCTTCAATTCCCCCCAGCTAACACCCCAATCATATTCCGGCGTCTTCTTCCTCTCAAAAAAGTTCTTTCTTATCCATGTTTCAAAGTCCGGGAAGGCTTCAGCGAGTTCTGGCTTATTAAATTCCTTAGCCAACCTCTCCGCGATGATCTTATGGATTTCATAGTCGCTTTTAGACTCACCTAGCGGCTCAATACATTTATTGTGATAAGCGATTCCATTAATTTCGATGAAGCTACTGTAAACTATGTCCTCGGTCTCAAAGTCCGTTAATGCCGGCAGTATGAGATCCGCGAATAGCGCATCGTTCTCAAACCATGGGTTAATTACTAGGTGGAACTCTATTTTTGGGCTTCTTAGGGCCTCAATAAACTTGTATCCATGCCAGCAAGACGTATAACAGCCATTCTCATTCCAAATCATCCTAATGCCGGGATGATCATCCCTTGGAGGATACCTATACCTCTTGAACAGATCCTCCTTCAAATTAAATATGGCGCCTGAACACCACCATGTAACCGGCGGATTAAGAATTGCGTCTGGAACTAATGTCTTTATAAGCGGGGTTCCTATCGGCGGGTAATGAGAGTATTTACTTGGCGGCGTGTATAGGCGCGCCTTCGCGCTTATCTCCGGGTAGCTTGGTAGAGGTGCTAGCTCCAATGTGTTAATTGTGTGTGATGGGAAGAACCTAACATATTGCCTTCCAGGTTTTCCTAGACCCTGCATCGCTAGGATATATGCTTCCATCCTACCCACTACATGCGAGTATGGGCCTCTGATCTTGGGTCCGCCGAAGACAACACCGAGAGATGTTCTCTTCTTAGCCCATACCCTGGCCAGCGCCTTAATTGTCCATGATGGTATCCCAGTTATCTTCTCAGCCCACTCCGGAGTCTTCGGGACGCCATCATCCTCTCCGAGAATATGCCTCTTAAACTCATCAAAGCCTATACAACACTTTTCAATATACTCCTTATCGTAGAGGTCTTCCTTAATCCAGACGTATGCAATAGCCAGATAGAGTGCAGCGTCCGTGTTCGGGTTGATGGGAATCCACTTATCCGCCCAGACAGCCCCAGTATAATTCAGGTCCGGGGATACGGCAACAGTCTTAATCCCAGCCCTCTTGACGAAATCGCATAGATATGATACGCTATTGCAGAATCCTAGGGCCGTCGTCTCCGGATCGCATCCGGACATTATGAGCACCTCGCAATACTGAAGTATATTGTCCCATACACCCTCCTGCCTACATTCACCAACAAGGAACCAGTCCATGCCCCACACTAGCTTAGCACCCCAGTATAAGCCCTCCCAGCTGTCTGGGTTTCTGACCTGCTGCGTCCAACCAAAACCTAGATGGTCGAATAGCATGTGGCCATAGAAGTGCTCTGTCTGGAACCCGGTTTGGCCGTGCCCATCACCCTGCACCAGTATAGGCGTGCAATCCCCATACTTTTCCTTAATCCTCTTAACCATCTTAGCGATAATATCTATTGCCTCATCCCACGATATCCTAACGAATCCAGACCTACCCCTATTCTGCGGATTAGGATTATCCGGGCTCCAATCAACCCTCTTAAGCGGATACTTAACCCTAGTAGGCGTATACACCCGACTCTTATACGCCAACATATGTGGATGCGGCACAGACTTCCTAGGCCTCGTAAATACCCCCCTATCAGTCCTAATCTCCCATACCCTAAAATCCTCCGGAAGATGACAGGGCAATATCCTCACAATCCTACTATTCCTAACATGAACCTCCATAGGAGGAGTTGAAAAACCAAATCCACAAAGGGTTGACGGCAAATACTCAACCCTAATATCACCTCTTCAGGGCAACTGAAATGATGTACGCCCTAGCGATAAGCAGAGTCCCATACAATGATCCATTAATGATGACAGCCGTATCCATGATATGGAGGTTCACTAGGGAGAC
>JAWBXL010000037.1:0-13949 GCA_038867895.1 Bathyarchaeia archaeon
GCCTACGAAGATAAACGTCAGCAGTAACCCTGGAGCCACGGGCAACATTATCATACCAGCGCCTAACATCAACATCCCCAAGCAAATAACCATACCTAGCCCGACCAGTCAATCAACAACCACCAAAAAATAAACAATAAAGAGGTTGTATTTAAGGGACTCGAACCCAAAAGGTGGTGGGCCGGGAGAGATTTGAACTCTCGACCTTTCGGTCTCCGTGTATCTTTTATGCTTATCAGCCGAACGCTCTAACCAAGCTGAGCTACCGGCCCTCTCTAATAATTTCATTTTATTCCCTCGCTAATAAGAATTTTTCCTTTCACGGCAAAAGTTTATTTATTCCGGTTCCATCTTTGTTTCATTGGGTGTTGGATCAATGTATAATGGTTTTGGAAAGCATGCGCTTAGGGGGACAACTACGGTTGCATTTAAGTGCGTTGATGGTGTCGTCATGGCTACTGATACTAGGGCGACCGTTCTTCCAGGCTTTGTTGCCCATAAGAGGGTTAAAAAAGTTTATCAGGTAACGCGGAATGTTGGTATGACCATCGCTGGTGTGCCAGCGGAGGCAATAAACTTGCTTGATATCCTAAGGGCTAACGCGACTCTCTATCAGATACAGCGTAAGAGGATAGTTCCGGTTAGGGTTGTTGCGAGCTTAGCATCACTGATATTGTTCTCACAGAGACTCTTTCCCTATGAGGTTCAAATAATTATAGGTGGATATGATGATGAGGGTTACCATTTATACTCGCTTGATCCGTTTGGAAGCGCGATAGAAGATAAGATTATTGCGACTGGATCCGGCTCCCCAGTTGCGTATGGAGTCTTAGAGAGCGGTTACCATGATGGGATAAGCCTTGAAGATGGGCTTGTGCTCGCCGTTAAGGCGATAAACGCTGCCATTAAAAGAAACGTTTTCACCGGGGACGATTTCGATGTAGCAACAATAACTATGGAGAAGGGTTATATTGAACTCTCTGAGGAAGAGAAGAGAAAAATATTCAATAGGGCCGTAGCCTAAAAGTTTCTTAAGATTAATTCTGGCACCTCGCTTAGGCTTCTCACCCTGATTAGATCCCTCCTGTTTATATATGTTGAATCCCTATCTATTAAGACCGCTCTCAAGCCAGCACTCACTGCCCCAACATAATCCTTTTCTATGTCATCTCCAATATAGGCTGCTTCGTGGGGCAGAACCTTCAGCGTGTGCACCGCGTAGAGGAATATTTCTGGGGATGGCTTCGGCTTCTTAACGGTATCTATGCCGACGAGCACGTCGAATGTGATTGGCAGCTTCACCCTCCTGAAGATCTCTTCTATATCCTTTTCAAAGGCGTTTGTGATGACCCCAACTTTTAGTCCAGACCTCTTTAGTTTAACAAGAACCTCCTCCGCATCTGGGTAGACTTCAACGCCAGCATTATCCCACCACTCGTCTACTAGAACCTTTGCGAGAAAATCATTTTTATCCAGTATTCTTAATTTCTCAAGTATTCTCTTATTCCATTTGATCCAGAAATCATAGTATGATAGACCGTGATCTTCGGGAGAAACGCTTTCCTCGGCAAATCTATGAGCTGAAGATATCTCCTCAATATTTCTTTTAATACCATACTTCTCCAGAATTTTCTTTATAATCTCCGCTGGAGAAGCAGTTCTAATCAGTGTTCCACCTAAATCGAAGATGACTGCTCTTAAGCCCGCCATAACACATCGATCATTACTTTTAAGAGACATGTTGAATTCAAAATAAATATTTCGTTAAGCCCCATATGTTTTCAGAGGAGGTTGTTGATTGATTTGCTGATCCTAGTTTTAGCTGAAGCTGCGCTTGAGCCTATACCACGCGAGATATGGGATCACCCGATCATCAGGAGCTTTTCTAGGCGTAGAGGAAAGCATCCAAGATTAATTGTCTTAGATAGGTCACATCATCACTTCGCCATGAAAGACCTGCCAAATAGTGAGAAGCGCGGTAGGCCGGATATAGTTCACTTCTGTCTTCTAGAAGCCCTTGGATCACCACTAAATAAAGAGGGACTCTTAAGAACTTACGTGCATACGATTGATGACAATGCTATCTCAATAGATCCGGAGACAAGATTACCAAGAAACTTTAATCGATTTATTGGGTTAATTGAAGATTTATTTAAGCATGGACATGTGCCTCCAAAGGGGAAATCTCTTTTATCGCTTGAGACAAGGAGCTTGCCTAGGCTTATAGAGGCCTTAAAGCCTACGTATACAGTTATTTTTGAGAGGAGCGGAGAGCCCAAAACCTTTGAGGATGTTGCTCTAAAGCTTGCTATGGAGAACAGGCCCGCGGTGCTTGTTGGCGGTTTTCCCCATGGCGAGTTTAGCGAGGAGACAATTAGGTTGGCTGATGAAGTTGTTTGCGTAGATTCCGAGGTTCTTGATGCATGGGTTATTGTATCACGCATAATATATGAATATGAGAGAGCTATAGGCTTGCCGAAAAAGCGCCTAGAACAATTAATTAATAGAGGATCCTAACGGATGATATATAAAAGGGAAAAAGGTTAAAACTGGTGTCGTTAGATAAGGGTTTCTCAAGTTAAATCTTCTTTCCTCTGCTTACAACATATTTTCCCGTCTCTATCAGGCCAAAGACTATTACGGCGAAGAGTGACGCCATTGCCCAATCTATTGGTTCAGGCGCGCTGACATAGAATAGCGGTTGCAGAGCAGGCGTATAAAGAATGATAAGCTGGAGAGCGAATGAGAGAAAGATAGCGAGCCATAAGAATTTATTCTTGAATACGCCCACCTTGAATACTGGATATCTAAGCGAGCGGGCCGAAATGGCATTCATGAGCTCTAGCAGAATCATTCCTGTAAGCAGGAGCGTTCTGGCCTCAATCAAATGATGCTCGCCTAACCATGGCTGATGCATAAAGTACCCGGCTAGAAGCAAAATGGACATTATGGCTGGCACAACAGTTAAATAAATTTTAATGTCGCGTGTGAAAACGCTTTCTCTAGGGTCTCTAGGTTTCCTCTCCATTATATCTGGATCGCCCGGATCAACCGCGAGGGCAAGCGCTGGTAAGCCATCGGTTGTCAAGTTAACCCAGAGTATCTGTATTGGTGTTAAGGCGATTATCGAGGATACTTCATGTAGATTTTGGCCGGCCAAAAATGGGACCATGATCATGGCCACGAACATCACTATAATTTCCATTATATTGCAGCGTAAAAGATATGCTAAGTACTTCTTTATGTTATCGTATATCTCGCGCCCCTCTTTAACAGCTCTGACGATCGAGGCAAAATTATCGTCGGCTAAAATCATGTCTGATGCTTCCTTCGCAACGTCGGTGCCAGTAATTCCCATGGCAATCCCGATATCCGCCAATTTAAGGGCCGGAGCATCATTCACTCCATCACCAGTCATCGCTGTAATATAACCCCTCGCTCTCCAGGCATTAACGATCTTCACTTTTTGTTCTGGGGAGACGCGGGCATAGACGACAACGTTCTCTATAATTCTGGTTAGTTCTTCCTCACTAATCCTTTCAAGTTCCTCGCCAGTAAGAACTTTTCCTTCAACATTGTCTCCTTCGAGTAGCCCGAGATCTCTTGCGACTGCCACGGCCGTTAGCTTGTGGTCGCCAGTAATCATAACGACTCTAATTCCAGCCTTTTTACAGACTTTAATAGCCTCCTTAACCTCTTCCCGTGGCGGGTCTATCATCCCCATTATCCCAACAAATACCATATTAGATTCTATCCTCTCATCACATGGTAGAGCGGATTCTGGTAGATCTTTAAAAGCGAAGCCGAGGTTCCTCAAGCCTTGAGAAGCCATTTCCTCATTAACCCTTAATATTCTTGCCTTATCTTCCTTGCTTAGTCTACGCTTCTTCCCATTTACTAAGATCATCGTGCATTTCTCTAAAACTATTTCCGGGGCACCCTTCATGTAAGCTATCTTCTTCCCAGAGGGGAGAAGGTGAACCGTGGTCATCCGTTTCCTCTCGGAAGAGAATGGAACCTCGCCTACGCGCGGCATTTCCTTCTCCAGATTCTCCCTCCATAATCCAGCTTTCGCCGCAACCACAAGTAAAGCTCCCTCCGTCGGGTCGCCCCTTATAGTCCAGCCTTCTTCCTCCACCAGCCTAGCATCGTTACATAGGGCTGCAATCTGCAAAAGCAAGCGTAAATCGCCATTTTCTAAGGGATTAATTTTTTCGTCTCCTATGAGAAAATCTCCCTTAGGTGTGTAGCCGACGCCAGTAACCTTTACGATCTGGTTGCCCATATATATTCTCTGAACAGTCATCTCACCTTTCGTCATGGTTCCAGTCTTATCAGCGCATATTACGCTTGTGCATCCCAACGTTTCTACAGCTGGAAGCCTTCTAACTATGCTATTAGCCTTCGCCATTCGATACACGCCAAGCGCAAGCGCGCCAGTTACGACCGCCGGTAAAGCCTCTGGGACAGCTGCGACAGCGAGACTTACGCCCCATAAAACCATTTCTAAGAGGCTGCGCCCCATTATAACGCCGACCCCCGCTACCACCGCGCATACCGTCAGGCATAATATTCCGATCCATCTTCCAACCTGAGACATCCTCTTCTCCAAGGGTGTTTCCTCCTCCTCAGTTACCTGGACAAGGGCGGCTATCCTTCCAATCTCGGTATTCATACCAGTCGACGTGACCACGGCCTTTCCACGTCCATAAACGATTGATGTTCCAGCAAAAACCATGTTTCGCCTATCGCTAACAGGAGTCTTCTCCGGGAGGATCATAGTGTCCTTTTCTACTGGCATGGATTCGCCCGTTAATGGGGCTTCATTCACCTTAAGATTTATCGCCTCAATTAGGCGGCCGTCGGCTGGAACCCTATCGCCAGCAGATAGCAGAATAATGTCCCCTGGAACGATCTCGCTAGTCTTAATCCTAGCTTCTTTTCCTTCCCGTAGAACCGTGGCCATTGGCGCCGCCATTCTCTTCAGGGCTTCTAAAGCTCTCTCTGAACGATATTCCTCTATGAAGCCTAGGACCGCGCATGCAATTACTATAATGATTATGACGAACGCGTCGGCCAACTCGCCAAGAAAGATAGAGAGAATTGTTGCAATCAGCAATATTATAATCAATAGATTCTTAAATTGATTAAAGAAGATCTTTATTGGGGAGATCCTCTTCTCCCTCTTTAATTCATTGGGTCCATATTCCATGAGGCGTCTTTGCGCCTCATCTTGACTTAATCCGTTCTCGTTAGACCCCAAAAGTTTTAGTACTTCCTGAGCCTCCATAGCGTGCCAAACTTTATCCACGGCAGCTCACCATGCTTGAATGATATTGTTATTAAAAATCCATGATCTCTATAAAAAATTTAGGATAAAAGCAGGTAAATATTTTTTAAACATTTATCTGCTTCACGGTGATTTCTGTGAGCCTGGCCATAAGTGTTGATTTGGGTGGAACAAGTGTTAGGGTTGGTTTAGGAGACAGGGATGGGAGAATAACAGCGAGAGTTATCGAGTCAACCGAGAAGATGAGGGGCCCAATGGGTGTAAGCGAGCAAATAATTAGGATGATTTATTCGCTCACTAAGGGGAGACCCAATTTAGGGGATATTAGGGGAATAGGGATAGGAGCAACTGGCCCCCTAGACATTAAGGGTGGAGGCTTGATGAGGCCTACAAATTTACCCTTCGAGTATGTCCCTTTGGTTAAGCCTATTGAGGAAGAATTCAATTTGCCAGTGCTCCTGCTTAACGATTGTGTTGCAGCCGTTATCGGCGAGAAATATTTTGGCATCGGAGGAAAACATGAAAACTTAGCATATGTAACTATTAGTACCGGGATAGGAGGCGGCGTCTATGTTGATGGACACTTACTGATGGGTAAGGATGGAAACGCCCATGAAATAGGGCACTTCACAATAGATTTTGAGGGCAGACTTATATGCGGATGCGGCAGAAGGGGGCATTGGGAAGCATACTGCTCCGGCACAGGAATACCAAACTACGCTAAGATGATCATAAATGGGGGTGGAGTCGGAGATATAAGGGAGAGCCTGCTATGGGATGCTTATATTAATGGGAAACTAACCGCTAAAATAGTTTACGATTGCGCTAGGGCTGGCGATAGACTGGCCAAAATAATCGTTGAGAAGATTGGTGTGCTGAACGCAATTGGGTTCGCATGCGTCATCGATGCCTATGATCCATCCCTAATCACTGTAGGCGGCTCGGTAACATTAAATAACCCTGACTTGGTTATAGAGCCAATCAAACTCCACATCCAAGAGCACGCCAGAAACCGAGCGCCAGAGATATCAATAACGCCTCTCGGCGAGGATATAGTTCTTTACGGCGCGTTAGCATCAGTCTTCTATCTCCGCCGCTGAAAACAAGAAAACTATTTCTTTTTGAATAGCATTGGGAGCCCTCTTCTCCTAAGAACCTTCATCATCCTCCGCATCAGCATATATTGGTTTAATAAATCTTTAACATCCCTCTCTCCTGTTCCAGAGCCCCTAGCTATACGCCTTATCCTAGAAGCATTAATTATCTGTGGGTTCTCTCTCTCCTCAGGAGTCATCGACTGAATTATAGCACGCCACTTCTTCATCTTTTCTTCGGCAACATTCACGATCTCTTCTGGAACCTCATAGCCCAGCCCCGGAAACATCTTAAGTATTCGGCTAAACGGCCCCATACTCTTCATGGCCTCAATCTGCTCATACATATCTGACAAAGTAAATTTTCCGCTCAATATCGCCTTCGCCTTCTTTTCAGGTATCTTTAGCTCCGCCTCCCTAACCTTTTCAATAAGGCCCTTTAGGTCGCCCATGCCGAGTAACCTGCTAACAAAGCTTGGCGGATCAAAAACCTCAAGGTCATCAACCTTCTCTCCAACCCCTATAAACTTTATTGGAGCGCCTGTTGCGGCGACGGCTGACAGCGCCCCGCCTCCCCTTGCCGACCCATCTAGCTTCGCAACTATTATTGATCCAAGCGGCGTTGCTTCGTGAAAAGCCTTGGCCTGAACCGCGGCCTGCTGTCCGATTGTTCCATCAATAACCATTATCACTTCATCCGGCTTAATTGTCTCCTGGAGGACTCTCATCTCCTCTATTAGACTCTTCTCATCCTTGTGTCTCCCGGCTGTGTCTATTATAACTACGTCATAGTCCTCGAACCTTTTTAGGCCATCCGCCGCAATCTTTACTGGATTCTTTTCTTTTTCTTCGCCGTAAATGGGCACATTTATCTGCGCGGCAAGCTGACTCAATTGCGCCAGCGCCCCAGCCCTAAACGTATCAGCACATATGAGGGCCGTCTTAAACCCTCTCTTCTGAAGAAGCCTAGCCAGCTTAGCCGCAGTAGTAGTTTTTCCGGAGCCTTGTACTCCAACAAGCATAAGAATGTTTCTTTTACCTGGCTTAATGTTAAGTGGAACAGGCTTCTCACCCAATAGGCGAACAATCTCCTCGTAAACAACCTTGAGGACATGCTCCTTCCTCGGTATTCCCGGCGGAACCTCCTCTTTAAGCGCCCTCTCCTCGATTCTCTTTGAGAGGTCGAGAACAAGCCTAACGTTTACATCCGCTTGTAAAAGAGCCCGCTGTAAATCGCGGATAAGCTCCCTAACAATACTTTCATCTATAACTGAGGCGCCAAAAATCTTTTTTAGGGATTCGTAGAGTGATGAGCCTAGCTTCTCAAGGACCAATCTGCGTTCTCCATCAGTAATTCTTGCTTAGCAAATATTAGGTTTATTCCACCATAAATAAATCTATCTCTAACACAGAGCTTACCTTGAAGCTAAGTATAGGGGAGGAAAAGAGCGAATGGCTGGGATTAGGAGAAGCGGTATAATCGACTTGAGAAGCGATACGGTTACTCTGCCAACCGAGGAGATGCTTGAAGCAATAAGAGGAGCCGAGCTAGGCGACGACGTTTATGGGGAAGATCCAACAGTTAATAGGCTTGAGGAGATGGCTGCAAAAAAGATGGGAAAAGAGGCTGCTCTGCTCGTTCCAAGCGGAACAATGGCTAACCTAGTATCCCTTATAAGTAACACTAAAAAGGGCGACTGTGTAATTCTGGAGGCTGAGTCGCATATATACTGGTATGAGGTTGGCGGCATATCAGCAATCGCCGGGCTAATACCATGGCCGATAAGAGGACATATGGGTGCCCTGGATCCCAAAGATGTTGAAGCGGCCATAAAGCCGAGGGATATACATTTCCCTGAGACAATGCTTGTCTGCATTGAGGATACGCATAATAGGGCTGGCGGAACAGTGATAACGCCACAGCAGATTGAAGCCCTAAGCAAGATTACAAGAGAGTACGGACTGAGACTTTACATGGATGGAGCAAGAATATTTAATGCCGCAGTAGCCTTGAAAATTGATGTCAGAGAGCTCGCCCGTCACGTTGATAACCTGATGTTCTCCTTATCTAAGGGACTTTGCTGTCCAGTAGGCTCAGTTATCGTCGGCGACAGCGATTTCATCGAGAGAGCAAGAAAGATTAGGAAGATGCTCGGTGGAGGAATGCGTAAAGCTGGCGTAATCGCCGCTCCAGGCATAATAGCCCTAGAGAAAATGATAGATCGATTAGAGGAGGACCATGAAAACGCTAGGCTACTAGCCAATGGATTAGCTGATATTGAGGGACTTTATGTTGATTTAAGGAGAGTTCAGACGAACATAGTTTTAGTCGACATAAGCGGCTTAGGAGCCAACTCCGACATGTTTATCGCCAAGCTTAGGGAGCGCGGGCTCTTAGCGTCAAACCATAGTAAGACTATCGTTAGAATGGTGACGCATTATGGCATCAAGAGAGAACACATTGAGAAGGCGCTAACAATAATTGAAGAGGCCACAAGGGAATTAAGGAGTAAAAAGTAAAAATTAGCTTCTATCCTCCCTTGACGCGCACAATCTTTGTTCTGCCCATTATACGCCAATATTCAACCTCAACGCCATTAGCGATTCTAGACTTAACACTCTCCTCCTGCGGCATCGGTGTCTCAAAGACCTCGTATGTTTCTAAATCCATCAGCTGAACACTATTTTCTAGAACAGCTATTACTTGGCCGCCTCTCTTCTCAATTATTGGAACATCAACCTTCGCATCAACTGGCTTAACAAAGCTCCTTTTAACTCCATCAAATACTCCCATAGCAACAACCCTAGCCTTAGCAGAACCGTGCTTCCCAGGCTTCGACTTCGTTATCTCCACTATATGACAGGGCTCATTATCAATGATCACATATTGTCCCTCTTTTAGATCCCCAACGTCAACAGGCTTACTCATGTGTTTTCACCACTATATGCTTAATAATTCTCATCGTCTAATATATTTTATTGCACGGTGAGATCTTGGATAAATCTGTCGGAATCACGGCGCGCTTAGATCGAACCGAAGCTCTAAAGCTAGCGCTCGAAGTCTCTAACCGCTTTAAGGCGGCTGGTTTCAGCGTATTTCTTGAGAGGGAGCTGGCTGAGCTGGTCGGCGAGGGGGAGAGGGCTATTCCCCTTGAAAAAATGGATACAGATTTAATTGTGATTATAGGCGGTGATGGGACAATACTTAGAACTTGCCTACGCATACCCAAGCCTGAGACGCCAATCTTTGCAATAGGTTTAGGCACAAGGGCATTCCTAACGGAAATCTCGCATGAAAGGGCTCTTGAAGCCATAAACCTATACATTAAGGGCTCATATAAAATTGAGACCCATAGTAAGATTGCATCATTTATTGGCGATTTCAGGCTTCCAGACGCTTTAAACGAGGTATTTATAACCACTAGGCACCTCTCAAAAATATTGCATGCAAAGATATGGAAGGATAATGTTGAGGTTGCGGACTGCTGGGGCGACGGAATAATCATTGCTTCGCAGGTCGGCTCAACAGCCTATTCATTCTCCACCGGCGGGCCAATAGTTGACCCAAGCCTTGATGCATTTATAGTGACTCCAGTATGCCCAGTCAACCTCATACGCCCAATAGTCTTCCCAGATAACTCGCGGATAACCATCGAGATACTTAAGCCGAAGAACGCCACGATCATTATCGACGGCGATTACAGGAGAGAGATAGGGGGGAGAGAAAACAGGATAACCGCAATGATCTCGGAGCACAAGGTAAACTTCATTAGATTTAGATATGACTTTTATAGGCGCCTGAGGGAGAGACTTCTATTTCCGCTGGAGGAGGAAAATGAGCAGAAAACGTAGAGCCCTGGTTCTTGACACCTCGGCATTTATAGCTGGTTTTGATCCCTCAACAGTAAATGAGGAAACATATACTGTTCCAGAGGTTGGTCTCGAATTAATAGACGAGTCTACGCCTAAGCTGCGCTTCACAACCTCCGTTGAAGGCGGAAGGCTTACTGTGATCAACCCATTACCAAAATATATAGATCTAGTTAAGTCCATCTCAGAGAAAACTGGAGACTCAAGCGCGCTCTCTGAAACCGACATTCTAGTCCTAGCTCTTGCAGTGCAGCTAGAGGATAGCGGATATGAGGCCGTAGTGGTTACTGACGACTATTCCATACAGAATACTGCGGAGAAGATCGGGCTAAAATATACCCCACTAGCAAACTTTGGTATACGCTACCAGTTCCGCTGGATAATTAGATGCCCAGCCTGCGGTAGAATAAAACCGCCAGACCAAAAAGAGATGATATGCAGATACTGCGGGACACAACTTGAGAGGAGACCAAAAAAGGGGGGCCCAGCGAAAAGGAGGGCTTAAAGGAAGACGTCCTCGACGATTTCTTTTAGGAAGACGCGTAGCTTTTCTTCTGGAATGGGAATCTTATATTTACCGTTTATTGAGGCCATTTCCCCTATACGCTTGGGCAGAACAAACATTATTGTTTCCCCCTCAGCCTTCTTATCAAAATGAATTGTCCTAATGATCTCATCGACGTCAAATTCCATCTTAAGTGGTAAACCAAGCCTCTCAAGGAGTCTATTCTGTCTCTCCCATTCATCTATGCTCCAGAACCCCATTCTCACCGCAATCCAGCCGGATAACCTCATTCCGACAGAAACCGCCTCCCCATGGAGACATCTATAGCCGCTTAGCCTTTCAAGCGCATGGCCGGGGGTATGCCCATAATTTAGGATAGCCCTCTTATTCTCCTCACGCGGATCCTCTTCCACAATAGTCTTTTTTATCTCACATGACCTCCTTATAATCTGGATTAACGCCTTTTCATCAAGGCTTTTTATTCTGTCCGCGTTTCTCTCCAGATACTCGAATAAATTTTGATCGTAGATTACACCATACTTGACGACCTCGGCTAGCCCGCTGATAAACTCTCTCCTTGGCAGGGTTTTTAGTAGTGATGGGTCTATGAAAACTCTCTTCGGCTGATAAAATGAGCCTAGAAGATTTTTTCCCTCAGCGGTATCTACTCCGGTCTTGCCGCCTATACTGCTATCAACCTGAGCCATTAATGTTGTTGGAACCTGAATATATGGTATCCCACGCATAAATATTGAGGCTACAAAACCCCCAACGTCCCCGACAACACCTCCCCCAAGCGTAATTACCGTGGATCTCCTGTCAATATTGTTTTTTAGCATCTCGCTGGCTAAGTAACCAACAGTAACTAAGTTTTTTGACTCTTCGCCAGCTGGAAAATCTATGAGGCAAGCGTTGAGGCCCTCCTCATCAAATTTATTGATGAGTCTCTCGCCATAAATTCTTCTTAAAGCAGAGTCGGTTATTATCGCGTACCTGTTTCCCAGAGGCTCTCTCTTTAAAATAGACGGTATCTCATCAAATAGACCAAAACCTATGAGGATATCATAAGATTCATCGATAAATTTCTTTAGGCTTAGGCGCAGAGTCTCAACCATCACACTTCACTAAAAAAGAGGATGTCTAAACATTAACATAACATTAATTGTTCTAAGGAGGCGTATGGCGCTGTCCTTCTATATAGTTTATGGCATATATTTTCTTGCATACATCAATTATTTTCTTAAGTTCACTTGGCGTAATCATCTGCGGGCCGTCTGATAAGGCTTCATCTGGATTATAGTGAACTTCTATCATTAACCCGTGCGCACCAGCGGCTATCGCAGCCTTACTCATTGGGTATATTAGATCCTTGCGTCCGGTTCCATGACTTGGATCCACTATTATCGGCAGATAAGTCTCCTTCTTTATTACTGGAACCGCGCTTAAATCGAGACTATAGCGCGTAAACTGACGCCCCCTCCCAATCGGAAGAATCCCCCTTTCGCATAAAATTATGTCTTTGTTTCCTTGCGCTGCAGCCCGCTCCGCGAATGAAAGAAACTCCTCTATACTCGCGCCGAAGCTCCTCTTTAAGAGGATTGGTTTCTTCTTTCTTGCAGCCTCCTCAATCAAATCCTGGTTATACATGTTTCTCGCGCCAATCTGGAGGATGTCCACGTACTTTGCAACCAATTCTACATGTTTTTCGCTTCTAACTTCAGATATTGTTGGCATACCGTACTCTTCGCCAGCTCTGGCCAGATACTCAAGACCCTCCTCACCCAAACCCTGAAACGAATGAACAGATGTTCTGGGCTTAAAGGCCCCTCCACGGAGTATATCTGCGCCAGCCTCGTAGACTTCCCGCGCTATTCTAAATATCTGCTCTTTACTCTCAATCGCGCAGGGCCCAGCTACGAATATTGGCCTATTATTACCTCCAATCTTCACTCCCTTAACCTCTATAATTTTATCTTCTGGAAAGAAGTTTCTTGAGACAAGCCTATATGGCGAGGTGATCCTGTAGGCCCTTTCAACACCAGGCAACGTCGCAAGCCTCTCAAAGTCCACCTTGTCTTCATCTCCTATCAAGCCTATTACTGTCTGAAACTCGCCCCTAGAAACATCAACGCGCAAACCATACTTCTCTCTAACAAACCTGACCACGCGCTCTATATCCTCTTCACCCGCGCCAGGCTTCATCACAACAGCCATACAACCACCGTCATCACCAAAACCTAACAAATACAAAAAACTAACCAACAAAAATTTAAACTAATCGGATGATAAACAGACCAAAAAGGTAAAATCTAACCCTAAAATTAAGAGAATTAAGAGAAAGTAGTAGTGCCGGGGTACCCAAGCCTGGACAAATAGAGAGGTCAGAGCCTTCTAGGCTAAGGGGGAGGACTTAAGATCCTCTGGCGTAGGCCGTCGTGGGTTCAAGTCCCACCCCCGGCACCAGCCTTCCGGGTTCAAATCCCTTACACTCCTTTTAAGTCTGGGAATAATGAGTTTAATGTGAAGAGCGAGATCTATGATTATGATGAGAGGCTTTGGCAGTATAGGCGGATAATCGCTGGATTTGTATCAGTGAGCCTCTTAAGCGCACACTCAAAGCTCTCGCCTGGGAGTTTCCTCTCAATAAATAGTCCTGTTCTCCTAACACTATCCCGGCGCATAAGCAGCAGAAGTAGCATAAGTATCAGCTTATGCTATGCGCCTTAAGATTTGTTTTTAATGAAGTCTCTTATCTCTCAAGATATTTCCTCAGCATCCTCCTATAAATCATCACTCCAACGGCTAGGACTGCGAGCGCTGCTAAAGCGGCTCCAATAACATAATGCACGACCTCCATGAGTCCAGTCTCAAAAATAATAACATCTCTTATGGCATCCACAGCCCATGTCGCCGGACTATAATCGGCTAATATGCGCATCCACGCTGGAAACCACTCCCTTGGGAACCATATGCCCGTCAGAAAAGCCAGCATTAAGCCTAGAGATGTGCTTAGGCTTGAGGCACCCCCAACGCTCTTCACAATTAATGATAGTAGAGACCCCATCCCGAGGGTTAATGAGGCCAGAACTAAGAGCATTATTGGCGCTATCCAATGCTCTGCGCGAAGCGGGCTCCAATAGATTTTTGCCCTACAGACAAATACGCCAAAAACAATTATAGCTACCGATGT
>JAWBXL010000038.1:0-13347 GCA_038867895.1 Bathyarchaeia archaeon
TGGTGAGTATAGATGATGGTAAACGAGACATTATTAGGGTGTGCACCTTGGAAGATAAAGGCACGCTATGCTCTATGATTGGGCATGTTAGGCTCCATTAGAATGGCGATTGCATGTTATAGAATGTTTGTTCTACGTCCATAGCCTAAATAGTGTGATCCTAACATTATACCATTTTTCTATAAGTTTTATCGCTTCCGTGAGATTTCTCAGCTGGAGCCCCCTTATAATTTTAAGGCGTTCGTGGGATAGATAGCCCAAGTTTCTTCTTATAGCGTATCTATTGCATATGCATAATGTGAAGCCTCCCTGCCGCTTAGAGTACCTTGCTGTAAGGTCCCCGGCGCCAATAATCCTACCCCTATAATCCCTAACGACGACATTTGGGAGAGGCATATACACTTTAGGTGTGCAGCCGGGACAACTATATGCTTCAACTTGATTCATAATGTTGCATGTAACTACGGTGGCTGGGGAATATATTTGGATGAAGGGAGCCCCCATCATTAATCATCCTTTTAATGCGTTTAGATGATGACGGATGATGGAATGGCAAACCTGGCGACGCTAAGGTATATTCTCAGAGAGGATTCTGCGGCCGCGCGCCCACATCCTCCAGACTTATTGGTTTGAATCCTAATTTAAGGGCCAGGCTATCTTCCTTTAATGTGAAGTCGTGTCGTGTTTCTCAATGTTCTTGAATTTTAGGTCGGCTACAATAGAGCAAGTGTCATATCCGAAACTTCTCCACTTCTCTGGGCCATATATTCTTCCCTTACCGGATTCCACAAACATTATTGCCCTCATGAACCATCGTAGAACAGATTCAGATTGCTCCTAAAATTACGACGCTTCGAGAACTCTCCCGCATAGTCTCCGACAAATATGGGGGATCCATCGTTCTATCCGATGGATCGATGTTTCTCTCGAAGGTAAAGGCTATGTGCGGAGACTCTTCGCCATACTGAAAATTATCTGGCTTTCTCCGCCCAAAGCAAATATGGTGTTCCGAATTATATTTTCCCGACCATAATGCTGATGAAAAGTGCAGCTCATATTATTGTAGATAACATTGTTTTCCACCAATATGTGGGGGGAAGCATTACTGTCGATAAGTTTTTCGGTAATATTCGTCTAGCAGTCTCGGCACTTCAGCATCGTTTTTAATCGCCCGTATCGTCTCTGCTAGGCTCTCAACCATCTTTTCGACAAGCAACATGCCTTTCTCCTTTGTGGCATATCTTGGGTCGCCGATATATAAGTCGACCGCGTAAGCTTGCCAGTCGAAAGCTGTTTCAACCCCCTTAGGCAGCCCAGTTTTTCAAAGTTTAGCCTCCCTCTTCACGTTATCCATTTTAATATAGTCTCCGAAAAGGTAAAGTCCTATACTTGTCTCTATTTCGCACGCATGGCCATATTTTCTCCCCCGCTCAGCTCGCTAGCCAAATCGTCATATGCTTCCCAGGGCGCAATGACCGCGTAAACCACGTAATCCTTTCTCTTATCTTGGCTATCTCTAAGGAAAACTCTCAGAAGGAAGCGTTTCCACCATGTCCGTTAACAACCAGGATTTTCTTAAAGCCGTTTCTCGCAACCTCATCACATATTTCTTCCAGAAGAGTTAGCAGGGTTTTAGCTGTTAGAGAAATTGTTCCCGGAAAATGCCTGTTCTCCAGAACATAGGCATAATATAACGGCGGCAAAACCACGGCCTCCTCTTTCTCAGCCGTCCTCTTAGCGATCTCAAAGGCGAAGATCGAATCTGTTTCTAAAGGCATGTGTGGGCCGCGAACTTCAATTGAACCGATGGGCAATATCGGATGAGATCTCTCTCGGCAGTCTCCTTCACGTCTAAACTTGCCATGTGTTTAACCAACGTTCAAAACATCACCCCCTTTTAATAATCTCCCTCCTCTGCTACTCCCTGAAGAGGGGCTAAGAGGAAGTATTCTAGGAGAGACAATGTTCTCTATGATTTGATTTTTGAGGACACTAGGCTTAGATGAGAAGGCCAGGCTGGCTGTTAACGTTGGGCATAGTGTCCCTAAAAACAATAAATGAGAAGTTGAATAATATAATTTGCAGTCCTACCTCAAGTTGGCTCCTTGCTCCTTTAGAGTTTTCTGTAATAGTGAAATGTCCAATTTTCTGGGCGGTATATTAAGTTTTGCTGATAAGGCCGCTGCTGTTCCAGACGCTTGACCAATTGCTACAACTATAGGTATAATTCTTATCGCCGCATGGGCTTCGTGCGTTGCTGAAATACATTTTCCTGCAATTATAAGATTATCTATTTTTTGAGGTATTAAAGATCTATACGGTATGTCATATGAAGCTCCCGGCGGCGGTCCCTTTATTATAGTTCCTTCACCCGTTGGACTATGAATGTCTATGGGATAGGAGCCCCTTGCTATGACGTCTGGAAACTTTCTCGCCATTAAAATATCTTCCTCCGTCATCACATATTCTCCTATTATTCTCCTTGTTTCACGAACCCCAATTTGTGTTCCAGACATCAAAAGATAAGCATCTTCAAATCCTGGAACATTCTTCTTAAGAAAGTTTATTAGCTCTATCATCTGTCTTCTAGCTTCAATTTCAGCATATGTTAAATCCTCGACTTTAGTTCCATCAACTTTAATGACTCTTGTGGTATTGAAATGAATTTCACCCTTTCTTGTAGTGAAGAACCATAATAAGTTTTCTCTTGGAATGGTGATTTCCCCTCTTTTCTTTGCTTCTTCAAAAAGCTTATTCATTTCCTCTCTTGTGGGCATCTTTTCAACTTTAACTCCACCCATTCTGAAGTTTAAAGTCATAGGTTGCGTTAAACCATCCTCTTTCCTGCCTTTTTCATATGGAGCTCCAGCCATAACTGCTATATCACCATCTCCAGTAGCATCCACAATAACTTTGCCTAAGACGATTTGTCTGCCAGATTTATTATGTACTTCAACTCCACGAATAATGTTACTTTGCATAACGGCGTCAATGGCACATGTATGTAGCATAAGTTTAACTCCCGCTTCCTTCACCATTTGATCGCATACAATCTTCATCATTTCAGGGTCGAAAGCTTTAGTTTTTTCGTCATAACCATTTAAGGCCTTTAGTCTATCAATAATTTCCTGAAATATTCCATGAATTATTTGCTCTTTACCAGCATGAAAAGTCATGAAGGGGTTAACAAGACCTGCTGTCATTGTTCCGCCTAAAAAACCATATCTTTCTATCAGGAGCGTATTGGCACCGTTACGTGCTGAAGCGACGGCAGCAGCCACGCCAGCAGTACCACCGCCAACAACTACAACATCATATTCTCCAAAAATAATGAGCAAAGATTTTTCCCTCCTTATAAAATAAGGTTTTCGTCTTAAGATATTTAAGTTTTGTGTTGAACTAGAAGCTAAAGCTCGCCCTAAAAATGTTTTTAAGAATCTAAAACTTCTGGTCTGCAAAATCGCCGAAATATTTAAATAATTTTTAATTTTTTCATTTTATAAGAGATAAGGGGGCATTTTTATGAAAAAGATAAGTAAGGAGATCGGCGCAATTATTGCCCGCTCTTTTTACAAAATATTTATAGTAATAATCATTGTTTCCATTTCTCTATGCACCGTTAAAACTGACTTCTTCATCAACTTCGCAGATATGTCAGAAATAAAGAATAATTATCAATCAATTATAGGTCAAATAAATATTACAAGAATCTGGCAACACATGTACTATTTATCAAGTTTTGATTCAAGGGTCTCTGGTTACCCTGGATGCGAACTAGCTGCCGTATATATTCAAAAAACATTCGAATCTTATGGACTTAAAGTTCAAAACCAATATTTTAATGTCACTGTTCCTGTTGATCTGGGATCATTTATAGTTCTTCCTAATAATAAAACTATTAAAGCTTATTCTCTTTGGCCTAATTTAATACAGCCTTGCCGCACCCCTCCTGAAGGTATTGAAGGGCACTTAATATATGTTGGAAGAGGAGACCTTACTGACTTCGATTATAAAAAAGTTGAGGGTAGCATAGCAGTATTTGACTTTGATTCTGGGAAAAATTGGTTAAACGCTGCAAAAATGGGCGCTAAAGCTGCGATTTTTTTGGAAGGTAATGTAATGAATAGCTTTGAAGCTTACCAGAAAATGTCGCTTACTCCAATAAACTTCCCTCGCCTTTATGTTCCGATCGAAAATTATGCTCTCCTTAGAAAAATGGCGGAAAACCAAACTGTAGTGAGGGTTGTCTCAAACATGATGTGGCAAAGTAGAACTGTAAGAAATGTCATAGGGATACTGGAAGGAAAAACTCTTAAAGATGAAATAATAATTATTTCCGCCTATTATGATGCTTGGTCAGTTACCCCATCCTTAGCTCCTGGAGCAGACGAAACCGCTGGTATTGCTTCCCTTCTTGAACTAGCAAATTTACTTAGCAAGGAGCCACAAGAGAGAACTATATGGTTTGTAGCATTAACTGGTCATTGGCAATTCCTGCTTGGTGCAAGAGAATTTGTAGAAGAGTACTACTTTAATCAGCGTAAAAATATTTTATTTATGATAGGTCTTGATTTTTCAACCGAGTCAAACACTCTTGGCTTGATGTATGCGAGTCACGCGTATGGATATGGTGGTGCCGTTAATCTACCAAGATATATACGCTGGATTTTTCCTGAAATATGGGATAGAATTCTACCAGAAATGGAAAGAATCCTTCAAAAACCACTAAAAAATGTCGTCATATATAATGGTATTATAGAGTCAGGCTGGAATACTCTGATTCCTGTTCCGTATTATTTAGATTCGGAAGCCTTATCTTTAGCCAATGGACTAAGTATTTCTCTCTGCACTACTAAGACATTTAGATATCACTCGCATCACCCTAAAAGTACTATAGAGAAAGTTAATTTACAAAATTTGATCCCTCAACTTGAAGTTTCTTATGGCATAATTTATGGTCTCGTGAGTTTAAAAGAGGTTAGAATAAGCTTGTCTGAAATTGAGCCTCAAAGGAGTTTCGTTCGTTTAGGCTTGGGAAGTGGTTTTCTAACGATTAAGGGAAAAGTAAGGACATATAATGCCACAACCATGTGGTACTCGGATATAACAGGCGAATACGGTCAAATATTAATACATATTGTTCCAACAGGAACAATATATGACTTCTTTAAACACATAGTTATATTAGCTAATTCAGATGGGTCCTTTGAGGTACATGGAATTGCGTCAGTTGCAGCCTACGGTGGTCATGGAGCTATGTGGAGTGCGCTTTATAGACAGATATTAGTGGAGGCCTTTGTAATAGATCCAATAACTAGTAACATACTTTATGCTCCTGATTATGGTCCCTATGGAGGGGGAAGTTTTCCGCAAATTATCATTGCTGATCATCATCCAATGGAAGTTTTTCCAACTGTTTTTAGAGCATCTACAGTTATCCTCTTTGACATAGTAGATCCCAGAAATTTAAGTCCACTAGGATATATAGATCCCGCAACAAGAACAGTTAGTGGGGCAACTCCGTGGCAGATCCTGGCGTATGAGAGCTACACGTGGGAGAATTTCCTCTTCAGCAGCACAATTATGGTTCCCGACGAGCAGACAATGACGCTTTTTATACCACTAAATGCAAGATTTGTTGCCGTCCTTAAATGTGGTTTAGAGAATTTGGTGAGCGGGGTTCTAACTAACTCAAGTCTAGAAAATCCAGAAGGAGTTGGATATCTAGTTACAGAATCAGAGTTTCGTTTAACATATACGGCCCTACATATTGTCAGAGATCTCTATAACCTTCTAAAAAGTAGATCGGCTATACTTAGTACTTTCAGGATAAATGATCCCCTAATCAATCTTACAAGATCTAAAATTGAAAGTGTTCTCCCAAAAATCTATAATTCATTGGAAAATGCGCGTTTTTCGGAGGCTTATTCTCTCATCTATAGTGCTTGGAACTGGGAGGTTCAATGCTACTTTCAAGTTGCAAGAGTTATCAACGATGTAAATATGTCAGCCTTCTTCTTCTTTGCGCTTCTTGTTCCCTTCTCTATAATTGTCGAAAAAGCTATTTTGCATGCGACAGATAAAAATAGGATCATTGGAGTCATCGGAATTTTCACCCTTATGACAATGATCTTCTGCTTTTTCCATCCGGGGGCACATCTTTCAGGAAACGCTCCTGTAGTAATTACTGGAGTTATCATGATAGTATCCGCAATTATTATTTTGACGGCTTTTTCTCAGGAAACATTAAATGTGCTCAAGAAAATTAGAACAAAAATTTTAGGGTTCCACTTCGTTGAAAGGGGGCAGTTATCTTTCTATTTTACAAGCCTTTCTATAGGCATAGAGAATCTGAGAAGGAGACGCCTTAGAACACTTCTCACTCTTATAACTCTTATTCTGCTAACTTTTGCTCTAACATCCTTTACAACGATTTTTCCCACGCTCTTTCCGAAAGAAAGCGAAGTACCAGAGATAAAACCAAGTTATCAAGGCATACTTATAAGGAGGGCGCAGGGAGAGCCAGGACGTGATCTTGGGAAATTATTGATGGAGCACATTAAAGCGATGGTTAAAGAAGGCGCAGTAGTTGCTCCAAGATATTACTATTATCCTCCTTTGCTTACATTCTTTGGTCAATGTGAAATAACTGGATTTAATAGCACATATGCGATACTGGCAGTTCTAGGTCTTTCTCCAGAGGAAAAAGATGTAACAGGCGTTAATGAACTTTTGGAAGCGGGAAGATGGTTTATATCCAGCGACCACTACGCTTGTATAATAACTGATAAAGTGGCTAAAGGTCTATTAGTGTCACCTGGGGACACCATTATCTTTCAGGGAATAAAGTTAACTGTTGTCGGCATAGTAAATTCTGCTCTATCTAACCTTTTAATAGACTTAGATGGAAGATTATATACGCCTCTCGACCCCCGATATTTAGTGGGTTTAACTCCTCAATCCTTAGCTTTAACGGAGTTTTCAGAACAATACATACCTTTAACTTGGGATGAAATATTGATTGTTCCGTCTTCTCTCGCAGAAAGTCTTGGCGCGTACCTAAGCTCCATAGCTATTAGAATAGATGATGAAGTTCTCATTAAAAAGATATCCCAAGAATTATCGATGATGATGTACGGCTTCGACATATGGTTCTCCCATAATAATAGAATTTTTGTAATCCGCAGATCTGCAGTATATGAGATGGGAGGGTTATGGGCTTATCTAATACCAATAATAATCATAAGTATGCTAACCGCCCTTCTCACAATGTTAGGATCTGTGCATGAAAGAATGAGAGAGATAGGTATTTTTAGTTCTCTCGGATTATCGCCCAAGCAGGTTGCTGTATTATTTTTTGCAGAATCTGCCTTCTTTGCAGTCGTAAGCGGTATTGTTGGTTATCTTATGAGCGTAGGCGCGGTGTATATTATTTATGCTCTAGATATATTTCAGCATGGTTTATACTCTAACTATGCAGCCACTTACGTCATCATCTTGTTATCCTTATTAATGAGTGTAACATTACTCTCTACGCTTTATCCTGCTCTCAAAGCCTCAAAATTGGTTACCCCTTCACTTGAAAGAAAATGGAGAGTTTTAACAAAGCCAACAGGGGTAGAATGGGAAATACCTTTACCATTTTATGCTGTCTCTAAAGAGGAAGCTATTGGATTACTAAGGTATATTAGCGAGTATTTTGAAGCACAAATGTTAGAAAGCGGGGCTGAAATCTTCATAACTAGAAGCATAGAGTTTAAACCTGAAGAAGAAAAAGTTTTTGCGAGAGTTGCTCTCGCCCCCTTTGAAATGGGAGTTGTCCAGGAAGTTACTTTAAGAACTTTTATATCGCCTGACTCTGGCAAATATTCATTTGCTCTTCGCCTGAAAAGAGTATCAGGGCTACATGAAGTTTGGTTAACTAGGGTAAGGAACTTTGTAGATGAGGTGCGAAAGCAGTTTTTAATTTGGGGAAGTTTAAGTCGAGAAGAGAAAAATAAATATATTGCCAGAGAGCTCAAATCTAAATCACTTACCAAAAATTATTAAGCTAAAGAGTGATTAGTGGTGATCAAATATGCTGTCCTATAAGCTTGAGAGCGGTCTTACTTTTCGATCCTTTTTAGCCCTACTTTTCGCTATAGGAATTCTAGGACCAGTTACGATTTTCATAACTTTAAGTTCCGCTGGTTTTGCTGGGGCTGGCTTTCTTAGCGGTGGAGCAGCTACCTATATAACTCTTCTATTATTTACGGAACTTACATCACTGATGGGTGGCAAAATGCGAAAGCAGGAAGTGTTCATCATATTTACGTTGTCATCAACAGCCTTAATAACGTATTTCAATATTTTCATTAACATGGCTTATCGGGCGTACATTAGGAATTCACCTCTCTGTATGATGTTTAAAGATCCTTTAACAGATCTTCCCATACCTGAAATGCTTCCTTCATGGTTTGCTCCTCTTAAAGGTTCAAGCGCCTACAGCGTTAGGGGTCTTCTCCATCCTGACTGGGCTATACCAATATTTGTGGCTCTCCTATCTACGGTGCTTATTTCTCTCTCAGAAATAGGCTTAGGTTTACTTACCTCTTATCTATATGTGATTGTTGAAAAACTTCCGTTTCCACTAGCGCCTATACAGGCGGAAACAATAGTAACTCTTGCAGATAGAGAAACGCGGAAAATGAGAATTTTCATGATCGCGGCAATGATAGGGGTCTTATGGTGCGTTCCCTTCTATGTGCTTCCAAATATAGCATATGGTGTATTTGGCGTTCCAATAGCTGGTGTCGGTAGAGGAGTAGTTTTTGGAGGCGGCTCCTGGATCCCAACTTATATAGATCTAACATGGTATATAACTCAAGTAATTCCAGGAGCTGGTCTTGCTTTTGACTTTGATCTTACACAAATAATTTTAGGTTTTCTTGTACCTTTTGATGCAGCCCTTTGGATGTTTATCGGCTCTTTAGCCGCATATTTTTTTGGAAATGCTTTAACTCTCAACATTAAAATCCCGGAGTTTATTAATTGGCAAAAAGATTATACCCCCGGTATGAGCTATCCAGCATTGTATTGGCGTTCGTACCAATGGATCTGGATGAGCTTTATGATAGGCGCTTCATTAGCCATACTTATACAAACACTAATTAAGCACAGAAAAAGTATTGCGGCGACATTTACAAGCTTGAAAAAATTAAGGTATAGAGAACTTGGCGAGAAAGGTTTTCTCCCTCTGCCGATAATTCTAATGATGATTTTTGTAGGAATGGCGGGGTCTGTCCTTATGTTTAAGGCCCTTGTACCAGGTTTTCCTATATGGACTCTACTGGTTTTTTCTGTGACATGGCCCTTTGTTAACGCTCTTATAAGCTCTAGAGGTCAGGGGGAAACCGGGTTCAGCATTTCAATACCCCTTATAGATAGACTTGCAGTTATAGTTAGTGGTTATAAGGGAGCCGAAGCTTGGTATGCTCCAATTTATGTAGGAGGACAATCTCCAAGTTTCTGCCTTATGACACGAGTAGCATATTTAACTGAAACCAACCCCCTTAACTACTATAAGACTTACTTCCTGATTTTACCTTTTGGGCTAATTTTAGGTTTTCTATGGGTTGAACTGTTCTGGAGAATGGCGCCTATTCCCTCAGGACTATATCCAGGTACAGTTTTCGCTTGGGCTTATAGTGCACAACATACAATGATGTATATAACTAGAGCTGAAGAAATTTTCAACCAAAAAATAATGTTATATGGTTTTAGCATCATGTCAATTATTGCGGCTGTGAGCAGTAAAATAAATATTCCATGCTTTTCAATCATGGGTTTGATGACAGGTTTAAGTTCACCAAGCAATTTGACTTCATCGTTGTTTTTTGGCAGCATTATCGGAAGAATAATTCAGAGGCGCGTCGGTAAGGAATGGTGGATGAATAATAGATCTATCATAGTAGCTGGCATGACGACGGCAGCTGGACTAATGATAGGTGTTACAGCAGCTATAGTCATGATCGTGAGAGCATTTTGGCCATCGATTTTTTAAGATTATATGTAGAAATTATGCAATTATCTATGTGAAAAGTTTCCTTTGAAAGGAAAACAAAGAACATATATATAAAAATAAAGGAAAAATTTTTATATATCTTCTTCTTAAAATGAAAGGGGAAGGGAGAGCGAGGTCTTCAGCATGGAGCTTCCTCGGGTTTCAGGCTTTACACCTAGGGTCGTTATACTTGGTTTATTTCTGGTATTTGTCTCAATGATATTTAATAGAATGATCTGCGGATTAACCGGTCTTCGAGGTTTTCTTCCACCCCCTATCTTCATAGTACTCTTCATAATTTCTGCACTTTCCTATTATACTGGAAGGCTGAGACTAACGCCGCAAGAAAGTACGATCCTTTATATAATAGGGTTTGCTAGCACAGCCTCGGTTTTCATGAATAGACCTTATTTAGACTTTGGTATAGGTAACCAAATAGGTCAGTTTCTTTCGCCCATAATATTCATGGCGGCGCATCCTACATATTCGCCACAACTTAAACACTTAATTCCACCAATATTAAGAGTTAATGATGAAGCGCTCGCGTCTATATGGCTTGGCGGATCAGTAAATTTATTTGATTTCACTGGACTCATACTATTCTGGCTGATCTATTTGCTTTCCTTCGCTTTCTGGTCTCTATTTTTCGCTTTGCTCTCAAGGAAGCAGCTCATTGAAGTGGAAGGCTTGCCTTTTCCAACCGCTATACCTTACGAGAGAGTAATTGTTTATACTGTGGTGCCTGAAACAGGAGAAAAACCTCTGCTATTAAGGAAAGAAAGCAAATTCTTTTGGATAGGTTTTGTTATTGGTCTTATAATCTCAGCGCCACAGATATATGCTTATTTTGCTCCGGTTCCACCATTTTTCTATGGCGTAGCAGCTTTAAACTTAACACCGTACTTGGGATCAGTATTGCCTGGAGCCCACCTTAACATCACATTCGCGTGGCATGTATATTTCTTTATGGGGGCTCTTCTCTTTTCACTACATGTTCTTGCATCTGCGCTGGTAACATGGATTATCATAGGGATAATATATCCAATTATAGCAGTGTCTTGGGGCTTAGCTCCCCTCTATACAGGAGGTTCACCTTTTCAATATGGATGGAATGAAGGACCATTCAAGTATTATTGGACCCTTTGGCTAGGCTTAGTTCTGGGAATGGGTATAACGTCAATTTACCTTGCTCGCGGCCACTACTTAGAGACTCTAAAATTAGCTTTTCGGAGAGGTAGAACAATGACAAGTGAAGAGGAAGAAATGGGCTTATCTTATAGAGCTATATGGATAGGGCTTATTGTAACAACTCTCATTATGATTGCATGTTATGTTGCCCTTGGTACACCAGTGCACCTAGCGCTCTTAATAATAATCTTCGCCGCCCTGTACTGGCTAGCTTTCGCCAGAATAGAAGGAGAATCGGAAGTAGCCGTTTGGTATGGCGGACTAGGAGGTGCAATGGGGGTTCTCTTCTGGGATATAGGTGCGGCAACTGGAGCTTGGACAACAGCTCCAGCGGCTACAATACCTCACGTTGCCACACGGTTATCACTATGGACTCAATTTGGTAGTCAACCACCTGCAAGAATTGCCTTAAACCCGGGACTTGCTATGTTTCAAATGAAAGTCGCTGATTATACAAAAACCAGCTTGAGAGACGTGATTAAAGCCATTATACTAGTACTTCTCATATCCATTCCCTCTTCATTCATACTATACTTCTGGTGGACTGGTATTTGGGGTCTTTCAAATCTTACTGGTTCTGAAATGGACTGGCTTACTGGAGGAAGCGGCGCGGGCTATATTAATACGCACACAAACACTATGCCTTACTCTCTAGGTAAGGGTGACCATTGGCCGCTGACGATATTGGGTATAATTCTGGCAATAATCTTAATGATTGCCAGAATGAGGTATCCTTGGTTCTGGCTGCATCCGACGGGAATCGTTACAGGCGTAATATTCATGAACATGATAACGCTGATTGCTCTCTCTTTCATAATTAAATACATTGTTCTCAAAATTGGTGGAGCTAGGGTGCACAATGAAATGTTCATACCTGCCGTCGTAGGCTTTATGTGTGCGGTGGCTTCCGTTATATTCTGTCTATTTACAATGAGATTTATCGTCGAAGCATGGCCAAGGATTGTTCAGAAATTTTTCCCGTAAACCTTTTTTAACTCTTTTCATCACCACTTTAATCTTTTGACTGGTTCTTTAAATCATAATTTATATACTTGTATTTTTTGAAGATATGTCTAGCTTCAGCCAAGCCGTTATAGACTTGATTAAGAAGAGGATTCTGAGAAAGCTCAACGAGAAGGATAAGAAGAACGATGCTAGGTGGAAGATTGCGAAGATAGTTGTTAGGGAAGCTGTTAAGCGTGTAATTCCAAGGGGAGAGGCGTCAGACGTAGCTATTGATGCGACTATTAGGGCTGCGGCTGCACGGGCTGCTAGTCACGGAGAGGCAACGTTAGAAATTAGTGATGAGGATATCCGCGAGAAAGTTAGGCGTGTTAGGGCTTCTTCGCTCGTGATCCTAGTTGTTGATGCTAGCGGATCAATGGCCGCTCGGAGGAGAATGGAGGCTGCTAAAGGAGCTGCTTTGAGAATACTAGCAAACAGCTACACGCGCCGGGACAAGGTTGCCTTTATAGCGTTCCGCGGAGCCGCCGCCGAGATCCTACTTCCACCAACTAGTAGCGTGGACCTCGCGCAGGAGGCCTTAAGGGAATTGCCGACAGGGGGAGAACACCGCTACCACATGCCCTACTCACGGTACTAAACCTTATAGAATGTGAGAGAAAGAAGGCTATGAGCAGCGGTTTTGATCTCAAACCATTAGTAGTTCTGATTACTGATGGAAGGGCAAACGTCTCCCTTAGCGGAAATATTGGGCAGGAAATCATAGAACTATGTAACAGGTTAAAAGAGATTAAAGCTCGGCTTCTGGTGATAGATGTCTCGGAAGATCCATTTACACCAAGCTATATCAGAGACATCGTGAAGGCAGCAAACGCGAAATACCTAAAAATAGAAAGCTTAACGGACAATAATCTCCAAGAAATAATTGTAAACGAAGTTGAAGAGAACCATGTTTAGGTCTCCTCTCTTATGTATATAGGAAATTTATGAAAACTTTTTATGGTTCCAAGGAGGTTAAAGGAGTTTCTAGACAGATATAATATAAAGCCTGACTTCATTATTGGGAGAGCTCTTGAGGAAGTTAAGAGACGAGTACTTGAGGAGCTGGAGGGCATCTAGAGAACTGTTTCGTATACCTGGCGAAAAGGTGGTTA
>JAWBXL010000039.1:0-13274 GCA_038867895.1 Bathyarchaeia archaeon
GAGGAATTCATTAGTTGGCCCATCAATAAGAACATTTATACCACCTATCAATTCATAGCCGATATATTTCTGGTAATGCAGATCCATACCAAAAAATAGGATTTTTTCTTCAGCCCTGGGCCTACTCATAAGGTGCTGAATAAACCTTTCATGTAACAAACGCTTAATTAAGTCCAAATCCCCTCAACAAACTCTAAATTATGATTATATTTAAATTTTTCCTCAAAAATAGTTTATTTTTTGAAAAAAGGGAAAATATGGGCTCAAAACGAAAATTAAAATCTAACCCCCGGCGCCAGCCTCTAGGATTCAAATCCCCCTTTAAATTTGGAAATAATGAGTTTGACATAAAGAGCGAGATCTATGATTATAATGAGAGGCTTGAGCGGTATAGGCGGATAATCGCTAAATTCGGCCGCAATGGCGAGATCGCTCTACGCTTCCTGGACCACTTGGCCAGTTTAGGGCTTCCACCGCCAAAGTTTGCTGCGACCCTCATAGCCCTTCTGCTTATAATAGACTTCAACTTGGAAGACGCTACTAGGCGTGATGTTGAGCGTGTAGTTGCCTGGATTAACAAGCAGCCTTACAAGGACTAAGCATGACAAGAAGCTCGTACTGAGGAAGCTGGTTTGATTCGCTAAGTATGGGGGCTGTGATAGGAGCGCGCTATTTTCGCCGGGGGCCAGCTGGATAAAGCTGGGCTATAGCGGGAGGAACGGCAGCCTCGTAACACCAGAGACCCTAATAGGCGAAGACGAGTTTAAGGCTATGGTTTAGGCCACCGATAACCCAAGGGATGGGCTATGCTAAACATGAAAGTAAGCAGTATTGAGTTCAAGAGAGACTACTGCCTGACAACAATTAATGGGAAGACTGACATTAAGAGGATACGCTTGTAGCGTCCATGCAGCTACTGCTAGACTGGCTCAGGTTTCGCCCACGGAGAAACGATCCCAATGCACCATTATGGTCTCGCCTGAGACAAACTACGTTGGTGAACTGCTCAGCTACAGGCACTTCCGTCTAATTATTAAGAGAATAGCGGGAAGGCTGGCTTAAAGAAAGATATCTGACCATATTTTTAGACAAATTAACCGCTTTCTTTCTATTTTATGGATTGACCAGTTCCCCACTAAACGTTTCATGTCCCTTTTAAGTCTATGCTAAATGAAGGTCTCCCATAGTATCCAAGCAAGAATGAGAAAAGGAAACATTAAAGAAGACTTTTAATGCACACAGACAATTAGATAATTAACTGAAAAATAGTTTAAGGTTAGGGATAAAATAAAGAAAAGGTGTCGATTCTTGAGAATTACCTTTCAACTCTAATTATGTAAAAGATAGCCGGAAGATTAGTCTCTGTTTCAAAAGTTATTGCGCCTGTTTCCCCTTTCGTCTCAATGGAAGCTCTCTCTTTTCCATAAAAGTCGTAGGCTTCAATCCTAACATTTCTTGGACTAGCTGGTATTTTAAGGGTTATTTTAGCTTTTACTGGCTCAATAGTGATGGGAAATGTGCCACTTTTACGCATGTGTTTTATTCCGCTGATTGAAACGATTTCCGCGTTGTGGTTTACAGCATTATTCACAGCTATAAGAAGTAGTGTTCTAGACTCTGATATCGGCTTATTATCTAGCGAGGAAATGGCAATTGCACAATGCTTAGTGGTTGCTTCTATTTCAATATTATTGAGAGAAATTTTCTCTCCGCCTATGAAACCAAGAGCTGCTTGAGTTCTAGGTGTATTAACAGTTAAAATACCTTTTCCATAATCGCGGCTTATCTCTTCAGTTTCGCTTAAAAGGCATTGTCTATCAACTTGCATATGCGATGTATTCATTATTCCCCAGTATTTTGAAGCATCCAGAAAAATTCTTGCAAGCATATTATAATAATCTCCATAAATCGCTAGTGGATTAAGCATAACTAAAAATTGATCGTCAATAAAACCTATACAAAGTTTTTCTCGGAGAAATTCTGGCCCCATTCTCTCTGGATAAATTGCAGAGAGTATGCCAAAAGCTTTTCCCCATGTTGGTGCTCTTATAGCTTTCGTCAAACCTAAGAACGCACTAAACTCGTCAAATATAAAGTCTTTGAAGGTTATCCATGGTCCTCTTCTATCCCACACCAGATCTTTAGGCGAGAGAGGTACAAATGACAGTTCTGGATAAACTTTTAGTGCAAGGTTTTCTGGCATTAATGCCTTATTATATAGGTCACACCATGGGTTTTCCGAAAATAAGACGGCATGTTTTGCTTTGCTGTAAGAACCGTAAGAGGATGCGCCTGAAGAGAATATAATATCGGCTTCTCCAGTATATTCATAATCGAAGAAACGTCTCTGAACCCGACATATATAAGATGCAATGCTTGAAGGATAATTTATATGCGAGGCCCACGCATAAAATGTATCAACGTAGGAGCACCCAACTTCGAGGACATGTCGAGCCACAGAGACATCTCCTCTTAAATAGATTATGGCGGCTATCGGGGCTTGAGCCCAAAGAGATGGATCCGTTGCAGCATCCCATCCTTGTATGCTGCAATCAATTGTCTCTGGGCGCTTATCTAAATAATCATATAAGATGACACCGTCCCAATCATTAAGAACTGCATATGCAGCCACTTGTATCAGCGCTTCGCTTCTATACGGGTGATGTGGGAAGAAATTCCATTCTCTGATAACATAAGGTTTTCCCGCGACCTTACCTTGCGCTAAGAATGGAATAACATTATTTATTGTAGCTGAGCGTAATTCGCTTTCAAAATACCGTCTAAACATTGGAGGTGGATGTATTGACCAACCAGCCAGTGGAGCAAAATAGTGGCAGCCTGCTGTAAAATCTAATTCATCAGCCACAGCTTTGAGATCTGGTGGCACATTAGTTGTTACATTTGCTGTAATTGGCACTTTAACGCCTATCTCTCTCAAATAATTTCGCATTTCCCTGTAAAATTCTCTCTCAATCTCATATGCGAATAAATTACCATCATTGCATCTAGCTGGGCTAGTTTCAGGATCTGTATAATCTCTATGCCAGTCCATCTGCCAAGCTTTAATAATATTTGGCAAAGCAACATTATTCTTCTGGGGATCTTCCTCTGACCTAAGAGCGTGTCGTCCCTCAGCGTCGGTCCAAGCTTCATCTAGTTTTTCTCTGCTCCCATATTTCTTTAGTAGCCATTTATTCCACTTATTTCTGATCTCGGTAAGGTAAGGCTCTGGAACTTGCGTCCAACTTTGCCAGAAAAGACTAATCTCGTTACTCAGCTCAACAATTGCTATAGCTGGGTCATCTACATATGAAAGCCCAGTGTAGGGGTTTATATGAGTTAAAAGATCATGGGCATATTTCTTCTGGAGTTCAATCATGCGTTCATTCCAAATAGTGATAGGTCTGCCGGTAGGCGGCAACATATCTGCATTCCTTAATCCATCACCATCCCTCCACACTCTATAGTCTAAAAGATCCATATATATGTAGATCCCATTCTTCTTCAGCTCCGCAATAAAGTAGTCTAAGCGGTCAAGCATAGCTAGGTTTAAATGCTGAGAATCATTATAATTTATATAATCGATTATAGAGTATTCTTTTCCTTGCCATGTTCCATCTATAGCATGGATTCTAACAACATTACATCCAAAATTAGCCAAATGCCTTGCTATTGCTCGCGCATATTGATGTGTTGGCATGGCTGCCGCACTGCAGACATTATATCCCCAAAATCTGGCTCTAGTTCCATCTTCAAAATAGAAGTGCCCATCTCCTCCAACTTTTAAGAAGCCATGCTTTCCAGCTGGAGGGTCAAGCAAAAAACTCACATCAATTATTTTAGCCTGTCCGGCTATATATTCCATAAAATCCATGTTTCTTTCCTCGACCTCCTGTAGTAATTCATACTATATATATAATGATGTATTTAAGGTTTTAGGTAAGGCTTACTTCATCAATGAGGTATTTCTTTTGCACACTTTATGGGTTCACGCTTAGAATTCATTGGATAAAATATTTGCTTACCTTGAGACCAAATCATAATGGTTTGCGTTAAGGAATCTTAAATAAATTGTTGTAATAATTATTGTTGTAATAATTAGTGTTAAAACATTGATAAGAAACAAAAATTTTAAATACGTTAAGTCTCTAATAAAAAAGAAGGGGTGATTGAAGTTGAGCGAAATAGTTGAAAAGAAAGGTGTAACATTGAGATCTATTGTTATAGGGTTAGTCTTGTTGCTCTTTCTAACGGTTTGGTCAGCGACCGAAGGAATGTTTCACGACGGTTGGGGCGCATCCTACGATCCTATTGAAGACTATGGTACTCCTGGGTGGGGTTCGTTCACTCCTTTCTTTATAGTTGCTCTACTTACTGCTCTTTTTCCAAAGGCACTGAAACTAAGCCCGCAAGAACTAACCATAGTTTGGATGATGGGAGTATTTGGTGGAATTGGTGCGCATTGGGCTTTTGTTAGTGGACCTGAAATAACAGTGTGGCTACAAGCGCCAGAAGGAGGTGGATCGACTTATCAACTCTATCATCCATGGCTATATAAAGCGCCATATGTTTATATCTCATGGTCCGTCTTTATTACTTTGTGGGTCTTGTCTGCTTGTTTCTTAAATTTAATGTTTAGAAGGCGATTGCTTGAATTAGAGCGTTTAAACTTTCCAATAGCTACTGTGCCATTATATACTATTGCAAGTATTTCTGAAGAAGTTGAGGGAAAAGCAAAGATATTTAAGGACAAGATTTTCTGGATAGGTTTCGTAGTAGGGGTCTTGTATGGTTTACCAGGTTTCTTCCAATGGTTTCTTTCACCCGCTGTCTTTACTGTGCCGCCAGAATATTCTATGTTTGATGCTACTGAATTGACAAAATTTAGTGTACCAATGGCAATATGGACTTTATCATATCCGCTCCATCATATAGCGTTTTGGTTCTTCTGGCCTATGGACGTACTATTCTCTGTATGGTTTATCAATTTAATTGGTTGGAAAATAGCACCTCCAATAGCTGTAACTCTTGGGATGCTAAAGGACGTTTCAGCTGGAGGCAAATGGCCTATACATAGCCATATTTATTATGGAGATGGCGTTACATGGAACTTATTTACTAATGACCCTCAAAATTGGAGAAGTTTCTGGGTAGATGGAGGTTTAATAGGATTCTCTTTAATATCAGTGATATTTGGTTGGAGAGCAGTTGCTGATTTTATTCGAAGAGCTATAAGCAGATCATCTGAAAGATCCCAAGAGCCTATACCGGAGAGAATAGTTTTAATAGGATTTATATTATGCTTTTTAGCCTTCTGGGGATTCACTGTTAGCTTAGGAGCTGATGCGGTGCCAATGCTCATATGGCTGATCGTTTTAATGCTATATAGCTTGGGGATAACCCGTGCAATAGGAGAGGCATATCTCCCATGTATGAACGCCTGGTATCATGACTTTAATAATCCATGGGTCAACAGAACCTTCTATCAGGGTGCGACGCTTAATCAAGGGTTACTAACTACAATAACATTCGTAAATAGTACGGGTGGGCTTACATCTATGGGTGTAGCTGGTGGTGCACCATATGTTATGACTGCTTTGCATGTAGCTAAATCGACAAATACTAAAGAAAGAGACGTAATTATCGTGGGAATAATTAGTGTAATAATTTCTATGATTGTAGCAATGTCAGTATACTACTATTTGATGTCAATTTTTGGTTGGAAAGGAAGGCACTGGGAAGGACCGGGGCGGGTAAAAGCCTCAGTAGATCAGCCAGGATTAGAGCCATCATGGTGTCGGCCTGATCCAGTCAGGATATTCCTAGGGGCTGTTGTTGTGCTTGTTTTGTACTTCTTAAGACTAAAATTTGCTTGGTGGCCAATAAATCCGCTTGGTTTCATTCTTGCTGGTAATCCAAGAGTTAACGTGGATGGCGCATTCCTTGTGGCTCTAATAGCGTGGGCTCTAAAGTTTTCAATATTCAAAATTGGCGGAAGCCGCCTATATTATAAGGTTCTTCCCTTCTTTGTCGGCATAATAGTTGGATGGACGATACCATTCTGGATGACAAGAATATACGTCTTTCCACAGTACTATGGGACACCTGGAAGCTTTCCAGTACCATAAATTGGGAAAACTTTATAAGCCCCGCCTTTTTTTTTAAAAAAATGGTGATATTTAATGGCAATGAGAATCCTGTTATGTTTTTCAATCTTTCTTTCTTTACTAATCTTTTTAGGAGTTTTTGGAAACATAATATATTTATGTTTTTGCAACTATAATTCTAGCTCTTTTCAGGAAAAGAATTTATCTGTTTCCGTTTCTCCAGAAGATGTTATTGACTATATTAATAATAAACAGATTATTGAACGAATTAGAGGGCATATTAAATATTTGTCTTCTTTGTCTTCAAGAGTTACTGGTTATCCATCTTTCTACAAAGCCACAACATATATATATGAAAAATTCTTAGAATACGGCCTTTCATATGTACAATATCATAATTATACTATAACAGTGCCTATAGATTGCGGCGCAAATATAACGATACTTTCCTCGGAGGGAAAACCTCTTAAAGTCATAGAGGCATATTCTTTATGGCCTAATGGAGCGCAAGCTTGTCCAACTCCTCCCGGAGGATTAATTGGCGAGCTAGTTTATGTAGGTGATGGCGAATACGCAAGTTTCAATGGTAAAAACGTGAGCGGCAATATCGTACTTATGGATTTCAATTCCCGCAGAAATTGGTTAAACGCGTTAAATCTTGGCGCAAAAGCAGTTATTTTTATAGAACCTCCTGAAACCACAAGATATGAAGCTGAGTTGAAATATGTAAGTGCGCCATTATATTTCCCCCGTCTCTTAGTTAAAGAGGAAGATGGTCTTTATCTTAAGAGTTTAGCTAATAAGGGAATAAAAGTGCGTGTCTGTAACTCTATGCGCTACGAGCGCAAAAATGGTGTGAACGTTATTGCTTTTCTTAATGGATCAGGTCTCTCAACTAATCCTGAGTTGTCTAGAGAGGTAGTTATACTGGGCGCAAAATATGATTCAATATCAGTAGTGCCGGCGCTTGCTCCGGGAGCAGATGAGGCAGTTGGGATCGCAGTTCTTCTTGAGCTTGCTGCTTTTCTTAAAAATAATCCTCCAGCGAGGTCAGTCATGTTTGTTGCGGTATCTGGACATGGCTTTGGACTGGAAGGTGTTAGATGGTTCGTAGAAGATCTATTTTTCCAAAATAAGTGGGCTGATTTAGGTCTCGAAAATAATAGGCTGTTTATAGGCTTAGAGCTCTCTTCAGAGACTCCAACGCTCTGCGGTCTTCTCACAGGACATTTCTATAAGTTTTATGATGGCTGGGCTGGTGGAGTCGGCGGAATAGGCTGGGTATTAGGCGCCATACAAAGATATACCGAAGAGATAAAAAATTTGTGGACAAAAATTTATGGAAGGACTTGGGATATGGACTTTTCGCCGCGCCGACAACAGTATTGGTGGGCGCAATGCAAATCGCCATTTATGCTTATAAGTGAACCCTATCATCAAGCAGGCTCATCTGGTTTCTCATACTTTACATATGGTAGCTGGCGGCTTCATTACAATACGTGGCTTGACACATATGAAAAAGTTGACTTCGAAAATATAAGGCCACAAGTAGAGTTCATATTTTTCACTATCAGTAGTTTACTCAATGAGCCAGAAATAAAAGATTTGTTCAGCGCTCGATATCGATTCCAGGTAGCAGCTGTCGTTGGGATGGGATTAGGATTCGGTAAACTCATTGGGAGAATAGTAGAGTATAATCCGCTTACTGGAAGATATGATCCAGTGCCTCATGCATTGGTTCATATCTGGCAGAGAAAAGGACCTGGCCAAACTTGGTATAAACATGAATTTATTATTATGACTGACGAGAATGGAACATTTGCCTTCGTGGGCTATGCTCCCGCGTCAGGAGGCGGATATACTTTTAGAGGCGCAAGTGGCTGGTATACTGTTCGTGCATATGTAGTTAATGGCACAAACATCCTTTATGGACCGGACTTTGGAGATTTTGGTTCAAAGGAGTACCCCGACACTTTCTTGGTTGCACGCGGAGAATATGGCTCATGGGAGTACCCACGATATTTTGTAGTCTTTAAATGCGGTACTATAGTTCTTCTAAATGCTATTGATATTGGCAGAATCATACCTCTGTTTGAGGGGCTTGATCCCCGAAGCAGAGGTGTGGCGTCTATTATGATAAATGATGTTAGAACGCACTTTCCGCCAAGAAGCTATGGTTATGCAGCTTATGACAACATTTTGATGGTATTTACGCCACCTGACACCCCTATTGAAATTGTTACTAAATTCGCAGACATTGAGATATATCCTTTTAATATATTGTTAAATTTAACGCAAGGGACCCCTCAAGGCTTTGTTGTAAGAGCGGGAGAGACCCTATATTTAGAAAATGATGCTCTTCTTTCGGCGGTAGAGATGCATAAGCTTAACTATGAAAGATTAGGTTTAACAGAGAATTTAAATGTCTTCAGTATTAGCGCTAGGGAATATTTCTTTGCTGCAGACAATTTCATTAAAGAAGCTATGTCTTCTTTAGAAGAAAAAATGTATGATAAATATATAAGTGCATCAATAAGTGCATGGCAGAATGCGAGAAAAGCCTATATTGAAATCAGAACATTGTTAGATGGCGTCATCAACAGTACTGTCTTCTTCTTTATTCTACTTATTCCATTTGCATTTCTTTGGGAAAGACTTATATTTTCTGTCTCTTCTTGGAAGTATAGGTTTTCGATTATAATGGGAAGTTTTGCCGTTCTAGTTTTTATTCTTTATTTTGTTCATCCAGGATTTAGACTGGCATCAAATATCTTCATGGTTTTAATTGGCTTTGTGACTTTTGTTCTTACAGTCCCATTAATTGTTTTTTTAATTGCAGAGCTACTAGGTCTAGCCAAGGAGCTGAGGGAAAAGATTATGGGTTTACATTTCGTTGGAATAAGTAGGTCTGCAGCTATCACTAGCGCTTTTAGCATTGGTGTATCAAATATGAGAAGAAGAAGATTCCGAACAACACTCACTCTCCTATCGATTGGTATTGTAACCATGAGCTTTGTCACTTTCACATCTTTATTTAATTTCACTCTTGTACGGATTACTGGCCATCCGGTTGCGGGCCAATATGTAGGCATGGAATTAAGGAGATACGAATGGTCATGGTCCGAGTATCCTTCAGAATATCTAATATCGTATATAAGGTGTTCATTTCCGGAGAATGCGGTTTCGTTCAGAGTATGGCTGTCAAGTCCCGATATAGAAAGAGGAATGGAAGTTTCAGGGAAAAATGGTAAGAAAATGTTATTTTCAATATTAGGGCTTGATCCTTTGGAGGAGAAGTTCTCAGGTTTTCCAGAGAAATGTCTTATGAGAGGTAGATGGTTTATTGAAACTGATCGTAACGTAGCCCTTATACCAAACTCTCTCGCAAGATATCTGGGTGTAGACTTAGGTGACAGTGTCAGGGTAATGGGTCATAGCTTTCAAATTATAGGGATTTATGACGAATCGATTGCAAACACTTTAACAGATCTGGATGAGGAATTAATAACACCATTAGACCCTAGGGTCCCTGAAATGTATAAGGTTCATGTGTCATCTGACGAAATAATAATAGTGCCAGCAAGGTTCCTTCTAGAGATTGGCGGGGTACCCCAAGTAATAAATATCAAATTTACTGAATCTGACCCTATAGTTGATCTGGCTCGTGATCTTGTTAAAAGAATTGATTTAGCTATATGGGCTTCAACGGGAGAAAATCTCTATATACTTAGCAGAGCTGCTGGAGTTGAGGTTCAAGGATGGCAGTTTACAGTAGTACCTTTACTAATAGCTTGTTTAACAATTTTGAATATGAGTTTCGCTTCGGTTGTAGAGAGAACCAAGGAAATATCCATTTTTAGCTTAGTTGGTTTAGCTCCCATGCATGTCGCTGGCATGTTTCTTGCTGAATCGATAATTTATAGTATCATTAGCGGTGTGCTAGGATACGTGCTAGGAGTTGTCTTTATTCAGTTTGCATTCATTTTTAATCTGTATCCGCCAGGCTTCTATCCCAATTATTCTTCAAATTGGATTATTATAGGTATATCACTAATGATGGTTGCTACAATAGCTTCCTCCTCTTACCCTGCCTATAAAGCATCAAGACTTGTTACACCATCCCTTGAAAGAAAGTGGAAAATCACTACAAAACCAGTTGGCGATGAATGGTCGATAACATTCCCATTTCTTATCCCAAGAGAAGAGATTAATGGCATGATCAAATTCCTTCTTGAGTATATAGATGATCATAAATTTAAAGACTCTAGTAATTTTATTGCTTCAGAGGTAAAATATGAGAAAGAAATTAAGGATGATATTGAATCAAGAGTAATTTCTATGAGAGCTAGTATAGAGCCTTACGAAGATGGTGTGTCACAGGATGTGGTAATAAAAATGTATCGCGAGAAAGATCAGACAAGGTATAGACTCACCATTCTCCTTAAGAGACTACAAGGTGAACATAAGGCCTGGGTACGGAATAATCCGCGTTTTATCGATCTTATTAGGAAGCAGATACTCATATGGAGCTCCTTAAGTCCACAGGACAAGATGAGATATCTTAGTGAATCCCCGCGAGAAGGAGGTGACTAACATGTGGACGGAAGTAAGTAATCGTGGAGAGAGTGAGATTATAAAATATGGTGAGGGGCTTACTTGGCGTTCCTTTATGGCGATAATATACGCCGCAGTTGTTTTTCTTCCAGCAGCAATATGGGTGCAATTAACTTCAGGAGCTGTAATAGGATCCGCGATACAATATACTATTCTCTTCCTTTTTGTTCAGTTCGCTAGATACTTTGGGAGTAAACTGACTAAACAAGAAATCTATATAATATGGTCTAGTACAGCTCAAGCAGGTAGTGAAGCGATTGCCATAGGACTTTTATATAACCTCTATTATCGCAATTCACCATTAGCAATGATGTTTAAAGATCCTTATACTGGTGAACTTTTATCAAAAATTATACCTTCTTGGTATGCTCCTCCACCGGGTTCCCCGGTGGTATTTACTAGAACGTTTTTACATCCAGACTGGGTTATGCCAATTTTTGTCACTTTGGTCACATATATTCTAATATTTAGAATTAGCGATATAGCTGTAGGCTTTATCACATATGTATTATATTCTAGAGTTGAGAAACTGCCATTTCCACTTCAACGGGTAGCTGCAGAGTTATGTTTAACAATGGCGGAAAGAAAAGTGGAAAAACTTAGAGTATTAATTATTTGTGCCATGATCGCTATGGCATATGGAGCTCTATTATACGGTGTGCCTTTTGCAACAGCATTCGTGATAGTGCCAATTCCAATGCCCTGGATAGACTTTACTCAAAATATAGAAGTAATTTTGCCTGGAGCCTCACTCGGAATTGCTACTGATCTCCTTACTGTTGCTTCAGGCTTCATACTTCCATTCAACGTAGTATTATCCATGTTTATTGGTGCAATAGCATTTTATCTAATAGGTAATCCCCTTCTGGTCTTTATGTTTCCACCAAAAGAGGGAAGGCTTGGTGGACTTTTCGGGTGGACGACTGGCATGAGTCTAAGTTCTATTTGGCAATGGTCTACACTCTACGTTTGGGCTAGCATCCTAATAGGGCTAGCATTAGCAGGAGGTTTAACTCCTATAATTCGCTATCCAAAGTATATATTTAGAGCATTCAGTTCTTTAAAAAGGCTTTCAGATTATGAAAGGGGTTCTGGGGTTCCTCCTTTATGGGTTATCCTTTCAATGTATTTTAGCGCCAATATCGCTGTAATTGCTTTATTGATATTCCTAGTTCCCGACTTTCCCATACTTATATTAATTTTTCTTACGATTGTTTGGCAATTTTTAGGGGCAATTATAAGTGGAAGAGTGTTAGGAGAAACAGGTCTTCAGATTTCAGTTCCTTATATATCCAATGCATTTTTCCTCTTAAGCGGGTATCAAAAAGTTGACATCTGGTATACTCCTCTAGCAGGAGCTGTTTCCACTGGCGGAGGTACCTGGGTTTTATCAGCATATAAGATTTGTGAGCTTACTGAAACAAAAATCTCAAGCTGGATTAAAGCTTACTATTTAGCAACTCTAATTGGTTGGGCTATAAGCTTCTTGTACGTCTCACTTTTCTGGCAAATTGCACCTATTCCCTCAGCGGCCTATCCATCAGCATCCATAACATGGCCAGTTAGCGTTCTAATGCATGCACTATGGGTGACTAGATCCCTCCAAGTATTTCGACCTGACTTCATAATCCTATCATTTATTTGCGGGTTCTCAATTGCGTTTATATGCGACTTCCTGCATATTCCTTTCTCACTTATCTCCTTCTTCGCAGGAGCTGCCAGTCCTATTCCTAATTCAATCTCAGTAATGATAGGAGCGATTATTGCAAAAATTATACAAAGACGCTTTGGAAAGGAATGGTGGATTGAAAATAGATACTCGGTCGTAGCTGGATTTGGACTAGGTTCAGGGATTATGATGAGTATAGCGGCAGCTATAGGTGTAATAAGAAAATCTATGTGGATTCTTCCGTTCTAAGCTACTTCTCCTAAAAATTATGCGCATAAAATGCCAGACCTCTAAGCGTATTTGTTTGGATTAAATTCAGTTTTAGGAATTATGTTTTTGTATCTCCTGTCTTCTTAATCCTTTTACCACGAAGCACCCCGCTATTTATGATTTCTATTCAAGTCTGAATGAGATGCATAAGAATGTTAGGCTTGAGGTTTATAATGCTGAGCCCTATCGCAAAAGCGTCATGGAGAGATTAAATATCCACTTAGTTGAGGATTCTCCAGTGGTTATTGAATATGAGCTTATGCCGCTTGGTGCTGATGGTAAATGCGTTCCCTTAAGCGTTACAATGGTAATGTTATATCTTGTGAAGGAGATTTATGGACGTTAATTTCGAATTACAATAAGATGAGGCATAAATTGAATGCTTTCTTAAGATCTGTCTTTAATGGCTTGCCGCTAGCATTATATACGTTCTATCCGGACGTAGCTGAACTCGAAAACACTATTGAGAAAATTGTTGAGATTTGGAGGGAGAACATAAACGTGGCATTGAACGGAAATGAGGTTTATGTGAAAAGAAACTTAAGCTTCAGCGGAGACTTCATTAAGTTAACCCAAATATGGCTTATTGCAAAGACACTAAATCTCTCTAGAAG
>JAWBXL010000040.1:0-12684 GCA_038867895.1 Bathyarchaeia archaeon
AGGCTTAGATTCTGCTACGATAAGGTTTCCAGCTAAATATATGCTGAGGGCACATGAACCGCGTTCTACACCTCCTAAAGACGATAATATTTTTCAGGTTTATGACGGGTTTCTCAGCTTCACTTCTCCGCCTAATGCTTTCAGATCTTATGGCGACCGCTCTGCCCAATAGGTCAGGGTGGCGCCGTATTTGCGTTAATCTATAGGCTTAAACTCGGCTGGCGGCGCATCAACCGCTAAGATTTTGATGGCTGCCTTTAAAGATGCTTAAGTCGCCCATCTTGTAGATGTTGTTTGTTATCTTCAATTCGAGAATTTATGGACTGCAATTGGCCAGCGCCATCCTAAAAAGCGTACCTTGAGGTCGAGGAGGCGCATGAAAATGAACCTGCTTATTGGGGACTGCTCTTCGTCGTTGAGGGCAGGCCGAGACTCTCCGAAGAGATCGTTGGGGTTTGAAAGGTACAGCGAACTAATCCTAGAGTAGATTCCAAAGATAGTTTAGATAAAATATTTGAGCCGGGCAGGCTGGCTCGATTTTCACGAGGCATATGCGCGGTTAATATGTAAACCGCGGTAAGAAAAGGGTTTTTGGATCTTTAACCCCATATGAATGAGGACTCCAAGCTGGAGTATCTTCTAAAATATATGAAGGCGATCTATAGTGTCTTCGACTTAAAAAGACTAATAATAAAATGATAAAATGGTGACCTTGAATTCAGACTCGCTATCCGACAGCTGGCTAAACTTAAGGCTGGAGGGCTCAGACAAGTTCTTAATTTAAGTTAGGTCATTTGAAGATGCTCCAAATATCCATATGTTGCCATCGGCTAAGAAAATGATTATGCGGCATAACGCCATATGTAGGTATGGTGTGGATAATCTGATGCTGTTGAGATAGAATTTAGGCGACTTACGTAATAGCATCTCAATACTTTGATCCCCTGCACTATTAATGTAGATTCCTGCTTGAGTGCGTAAGCCTATTCATCCATAAAAATAGTGCCAAAAAGGTGTCAGCTTATAACTTTTATTTTTCCAGCACTATATTTTTGCAACGCCTTTTCATCCAGCTCAACGCCAAGTCCTGGTCTTTGAGGGACCTTCGCTACTCCATTTTTAATCTCAATGGGTTCTTCTATTAAGTCGTCAATGCGACAAAATTCGCCGAAAATGTCGCTTGTTAAAGTTGCATTCTTGGTGGCGGCGCAGGCATGAAGATAGCTTGCCTCTAAAACACCTAGATCATTGCCAGATCCATGCCAAACTGGAATACCAGCCAATTCAGCTACCTCAGCATACTTCTTAAACTCAAACATAGTTCCACCAGTATTAATGAAATCACATGCTTCCTTTTTGACAGCGTTAATAACTTCTACTCCACTTATATGAAGGGCGATGGGGACATCTATTTTTTGTCTCAAAAGAATATACCAATTTAAGTTCTCTTTTGGAATAGGATCTTCAAGGCAAACAATATTGTAGCGCTCAAGATTCCGAGCCAGTTTTACGACTTTTGAAGGATACATGAAAAGCGTGTTTGCGTCAAGGACCATACCCATATCGGGCCCTACAGCCTTATTGATAGCATCTACGGTCTCAATAACGTGACCATAGGACTTTAACTTGATTACCTTATAGCCTTTATCAGCAGCAACTTTGGCAACAGAAGCAACTTTCTCCGGGTTCTTCTCACCATAATATGGAGCCCAAGCCGAAACTGGAACCTCCGTCCTATAGGGTCCCCCCAGAAGCTTATAGGCAGGTACTTTCAAAAGTTTTCCCACAATGTCGATAATTGCTTGCTCAAATAGGTGATCAAGATTATGGGGCATGCCAAGATCTTGGAGGTTCATTTCTAAGGGGTCTTTCCCTAGGAGTAACAGAGAAGCTTCCCTGACATCTTCCTCTGAAATACCTCTATAGCTCTCTCCAAAACCTACTATTCCATCATCTGTGTGAACTTTCACTATTATTTTTGGAATAGAAGCAAGCGCTTTCTCACCTAGGTTTAAAATGTCCATTAGAGGCACAAAGGGAACCTTCACCGATACAAACTCTATCTTTTTAATTTTCAAGGGGATCACCATTTATATTATTATTTTTAGCATCCTTAGTATAAGAATTTAGCTCATCCTTACTAAGAAGTTGAAAAGTATTAGTATGCACACTAATATAAGAATTATTCCGCCAATTAGCTCCATTAAATTAACTTTCATGCTTCTAAACCTTTTTATCTTTCTTTCGCTTGCTTGTAGAAACAATAAAATGAACAAAATTACTATAAGTGGGGATATAAAAATAATATTATAAAGGACCAACAGAAAATATTTTAACGGGCTCTCTAAATCTGAGAGTAAGGTAATGCTAATCATATAAGGTCCAGCACTACATGGCAACACTGCGAAGCCTATAATGATTCCTAAAGCAAAGGATAAAACAAAAGATGTTTTTGGACAACATAATTTACCTATTTGCTTGTTAATAAATATCCTCAGTAATTTTGGGATGTATGAGTTGTTTTTTCCTTTTAAACCTTGATTAATGTTAAATATTCCTACGAACAAACCTATTAGTGCGACGGATACATCAATATAAGGTATGGTTGCCAAGATTTGCATTAGCCCTAGTCCTAAAGAGCAATAGCTTAAGAAAACTGCAACAATAAATATAAGCCCTATATAAAACATTCTTGTTTTCCCCATAGTATGGAGAGTGATAAGGAGAAGAGCTGTAAAAACAAGGAAGGTGCAAGGATTTACTGAGTCTGCTATTGCAAGAGAAATTAACAGTAAAATAATCTTCAAATTGGCAGCTTCAGGACCAATTTGATTAGCAAATAGAGCATCGCTAACACAATATTCAGTGTTAGATGTAAACACCTTTATACAGCCAGAGCTAATTCTTATCTCGTTGAGTATTCTATTTAAATACTCTGGATCATTAATTCCAAGAGTTATAGCAGTTAGCTTTCCATTATAGAGGAAGATTATCATCGGCGATGCATATTTCAGCATGAGCGAGCGAGCATATAGGTATAATGGGGTCTCACATTTTATGCATCTTGATAAATTAGCATTAATACTTGAATTAAATTCCACGCCGCCCATAAGAATAAGTGTTTTAACAATTTTTTCAGCGGATGTTGCAGAAGATGATTCATTGAGACTATGAAACACTACTTCACAGCCACATTTCTGAAGATATTCCACTAATAAATATGTGTCAGACGACTCATATGCGTAAACATGAGTAAGCGTAGATCCAGCACAGCAGTTCAACGAAAAAACGATAAACAAAAGAAAAGATAGAATGTTAAGATTAATTAAAGCATTAACATTCCTTCGTGAAGTGTTCAATTTATAGCATCCCAACACATTCACGTTCCTACATATCATCGTGTCACTAAATTTATTTAATTTAGACTGTCTTTAATATTTTTGTTTTATAGTCATGATTACTGTTATACATCTATTAATAATAAAAAAAAGGAATTTTGTTTTACAAGCCTACAGACATGACTATTCCTGTAACCAACGCAGCATGAATTATTCTCAGTAGAACCGCGCCTACGCCAACCCCCACAGCAAATGGGACTATCCTCTCGTAAAGCGCAGTTCCACCTACTTTAAGTGTTACATATTTTAGAAACCATGCTACCCAGAATGCTGGACCTGCTTTAACATTTGCGCCTACGCCCACGACTATACCTGCTGGATGTATCGGGAACCAAACAAAGCGCATTCTAATGAACATTAGAAGTAATGTGACCACGAAGCCCCATATGAAGAATGGCATCTTTTCTGCATCGGGCAGATAACCTGCTGGCTGTTGATAGAAGGATGCCGCCCAGCTTCCGAAGCCACCCCAGTTTGCAACCCTCAGCCTATTTATGCCGAAAGTATAAGCAACCCATACGCAAAAGATTATTGTGAGTATATAGATAATTGGCATTGTTATTGAGTAAGCTATTATGAGATCTCTAGGTTTTGTTCTGGTAGCTTCTGCAACTTTGAATCCTTCAAGAGAGGTGCATTGAATCGCACAGCTACTTGGATACCCGAACATAAATGGATAAAGCGCAAATTCATAAAGCACTGATTGGGGTCCAGGTGTAAGCGGGAACTTGGCTGTACCGAAAACTACAGCAGCGCTAACGAAGTCGTCAGCATACCAGTACCAGTACCATTCTTGCGGTCCAGCTTCAGCTTTCATGTAGGTTTGACCAAAGAAATATATTTGCATGTACACTAATATGAAGAATGCCATTAGAGGATGCCAATTAGCCCACATTGTGAGAAATATAAAGAATAACACAAATGTTATTGCCAATGCAATCCATATGGCTCTATAAGACATCCCGTTTCTTTCAGATTCTCCAGACTCTGGAACCGCGATACGCTTTAATGTGCTCAGAAAATATTTTGCGTTTATAATTATCATGGCTATACCTAAGCCTAGCACACCACCCCAATCAAATGCAAGTGCATGCCTAATCCCATGCTCCATACCATAGTACCAGTAAGGAACGTAGCAATGGCTCCAGCCTACAGCTTTAGGAGTTATCGCTAAGGCATCTTCAATTATTGGAACAACCCAAGTGAATATGAACCAACCCCATCCGGCGGACAGCAGTATGTCAATTGGAACCAGATACGCGAATGCTATAAGCTCAGGATTAAGCCAGAAGCAACCCATCACTTGGGGCAAAACTGTCCATAGATTTATAGGTGCTCCATCTAAGTTGAAGAAGAAGCCTCCTTCCCAAGTATAGGACCAAGGAACAATAAAGATTTCTGGCATTAGTGAGTTGAGAAGCCAAGGAAGATAGCAAACGAAGCCAATAAATACACCAAAATAAAATATCTTAGTACTTGTTAAGCCTAGATTCGCTATACGTGGCTTTCCATCGTCCTCTTCGGTTAACCTGATTAATTCTATGGCGGGCGTAGCATAGGGAAAGGGAGCTCTTTCAACTTCAATTAATTGTCTCCGCAATATCAGAGCGCTGAAAAGCCCATAGAATCCCCATAGAAGATACATCAATATAAATGTAGCCATAAATCCTGAAACTTCATTCCAAGGTACGGGCACACCACCAGTTAGAGCTGGATCTACGACACTTTTTGGGGGGATAAGATGACTTGGAACCCACCATAAGACTTCGTTGTTAGCTGGTCTTCTCCAACCAAAGAGAGCAGTTAGATAAAACCAACCCTGATAGAATCCCACGGGCATCCCTGCCAATAACACCATTGCATATACCACTGTATGCTCTTGCTGGGTGAAGCGCATCTTAGAAATCAGAACGTTTCCAATTAATATTGTGAGAAAAGAGAAGAATATTGCTACTGTCGGCAAGCCTGTCAATTGTTCAGCACCAGGCATGTTTCCGATTGGAACCGTAGATAGGGCCCAGAAAACTGTTTGCCACAGTGTAGCTATGAGAACCCATAAGAAGCCAAAAGCGAGCGCACGTGGTGTTAAGCCTGATCGAACCTCTGAAATTTCAGACAATTTTTCCCACCCTAAAGTATATTTTTCAATAAATAATCTTATAAAGTTTTTCTAAGAATAGTTACTGACAATGGTCAATTTATGAATTGATTTTCAAATCTTTAAAATGGCAGTATCCAGGCCGCCTTGCTCATAAGCATTATTGTAGCCGCTATTCCAACAACTAGCGCTTCACCCAAGAAGACGCCGGCTAAAACGACATATCTGTAGTCTTTCCACCACTCTTCCCCTAGTCTCTTACGAATAAAGTAATGCCCAACAATTGCACCCACAAAGCTAGATATATTACTTGGAACTGGGGTTGAAGCCCCAACTATAAAGCCTATGGGAGAAAAAGGTATTCGAATAATTTCAGGAATAATATCCATAATAGCTCCAACAAAAAACGAAAACAAAATAATCATAGGTTGAAATATAACTATAGATTTAGTTACCCAAAGGTTCCAGAAAAGAAGAGTTATTGGCCATTGGAAGGATAAATATGGGTAGGAAGATGAAGGAATTGGAGCTAAAGACCAAAACATCTGCATATACAGCATACTTGTTATAAAGGATATAAGAACTGTTAAGAACCAGGCTTTTATAAAGCTTGCTGGCTTAGTTCCAGTTAGCTGACATAATTTAAAAGCGGCACACCAGCTCGCACCTCCTTGACTAATAGCTAGTGGGGCAGCCCAAGCATCTAGCCCTTGATAAGGAAGCGAAAGAAGTATGCCTTCTTTAATATAAGCTGGTGACGCGGTATATCCGTATCCTGTAGCAGCAAAAAGGTTATAACCTGTTAATCCTATCGACCTAGCCGCCACTAAGGTAACAATAAAAGTCCAGCCTGGACCAAGAAGAATTGGAAACCACCAGTAGGCGACTCTGAATTCAGGTGAGACTAAGACATAAAAAATCCCTATTGAAGCAAATGAGGCTGCCAAGTAACCTGCCAATATTATTTTTAGCGGTAGGTAACCAGCTCTTCTTGAAGATTCAGAGATTTTTGAGAGACTTCTAAAAGTTGAGATTATATACTCTTTCTTTCTAACTAATGGAACAAGAGCTATAGCCACCGATAGACCTACGAAAACGCTTGCCCAGAACTTCATCTGGAATCTAAGGGTTACACCCGCGATTCCCATATTTGGGAACCAGTCTTCTCCCACTTTTAGAACGTTAAACTTTAGCAGAAGATGATTGCCTATGACATTTAACGCAAAGGAGCCTATAAACATGGAAACCACTACTTCAAATGGAATAACCCAACCTATTAGAAAAGCTGTGAGATCTGTCGAGATGCCTAGGCTTGACCCAGGAAGATACCTTTCGATGCTCGCCGTGAGATCTAGCCAAGGTAAGGGAAGAAAGGATAACCTAGTTCCCATTAAAGTTTCACTTAGAATCGGCAATCCATAAAGGATGAAGCCGTAAGCTATACCTATAAGAGCTGCCACTGTGAATACTCTTATCCTTTTAGGTTCCCTTTCACTTAAAGTTTCAATTACCATCGCATCAATTTGCTGTAGAGGGAAAGGAAGTTTCTCTATCTCAATATAGAGATGAGCTGCTAGAAAACCCATCATTATATCCATTATTGGAGTTAATATGAAGATTGTTATGGGCCAGACAAGTAAATTTGGAACCCAGTCAGGATGAAAAATAGTTCGCCCCACTATAGCTATTGAGTCTGCTCGCGGGGCCATCCATAAAGGAATTAAATCCGCAATTGTTTTTTCACCAATATGAAAGCTGCGTGATATTGGGCTTGTCCTTATATATGCGTTCCAAGGCATACTTATAAAGTAATTTAATGTCGCAGCCAATCCACCCATATAGTAGATTATGAAAACTTCAGCCTTTTTCAGAGGACGAAATAAAATTCTAGCGAGTTCAACAAACAAGAGAACGACAACATATCCTGCGCCAATTGAAATACCAGCTGTCATAAAGAGGTAAATAGCGGCTGGTTGTAGAACAACTGCCGCATATATGATGGCAAGAATAGAATTGATGGTTAATCCCTCCTCAAAAGTAGGAGTAGTTTGATTTTCCGTTCTCAACATAAATTCACCTCAACTTTTTGAGGAGAATCTGTGATCGTTCAATATATGAATTTCTTCTTTCATCAGGCAGTAACCGCCACATTAATAATTGCTTTCTAATAGCGTCTATAAACCTAGGATTAGAGATACGCCATACACTTGCAGGACCAGTTAATCTCTTCATGGACAATTCGAAAGTATAAGCTTTTACTCTATGGGACCATCTTGATCTAATAACAACCTTTTCAGTTACGCCTTGCTCATATGGAGCTAATATTACATCAAATATTAGGTCGAGAACCTCAGACCCTTCCATGGAACCTACTGAAATTTGAAGATCCCCAACCATAAAAGTGCCTACCCTTTCAGATTTAAATTGAGATAAATACTCCCTCAAATATTCAAATGTTCCCAAGGCTTCCTCTCTAGACTTACATAAGAATGGTAATGGGACTTCCCACACATCATCCTTAGGCTTAGTTAACTTCCATTTTCGCTCTAAAGATGGCGTCACAAGTTTTGATACTTTATAAAGTGGATATGCGCTTACGCATAATGTAGAAACTACAGCGATGCAGACAGCAATTATCACGTATCTTGAAGAATAATTGGGCATTATAACCTGCCCTACTGACCCGGTCATAACCCCTATGTAAATGTTAAAAACTCCCAACAAATAGCCTAAAACAGCGCCTATTAAAGCTGTTACGAAACATTCCGTCATAAAAATTCCTGCTATTTGCATGGGGCTTATTCCCAAGGAGCTAAAAATAAATATTTCTTTAGTTCTTTCAATTATGCTCGCTTCTAATGTTAAAGCAATTGTTAGGGCTCCCACAATTAGCGGAAGTATTATTAATTCAAAACCCCTCTGGAAATACCATATCCCTTTTCGGTAGACAATAGTTTCTTCTAAGCTCAAATATATATCCACTCCGAGTTTATCAGCCAACTCCGCAGCAACGATTTTTCCTAATTCACTTTTCTCCGGATTGATTTTTATTGCTACGCTTACAATGCTACCGCCCATGTCAATTGCTATTTGATATGGAACTATAATAAATCTCCCATATGAATGCGGCTTAAGATGGAGATTGGCATAGTTAGTGACCTGGCGCTTAGCTTGAACCTCATAGAAGACATCTTCAAAGGAAATAGGGGTAATCGGTTCGCCGTCAATGTCTGTAATATACATTTCACTTGCATTTACAAGACCCTTGACTACAAATGTCAAGCCATAATATTCTACAGTGTCTCCCACCGAGACTCCAATGGCCCTTGCATCATCAACCGTTAAGAGACAAACCCACCCATCATTGGGTTCAATCCATTTTCCTTCAACAACCCTTAATCTCGTCACTTCAGATTCCTGAGGTGATAAACCCCAAACGGCAAACACTGGTAACGTGTCATTCTTTCCTTTTAAGCCGAACTCTTTGCTAAGAGCCTTTGCCACATCAATATTCCACCTAAGTAATTGATATGACACCCAGAAAAGTATACTTTGAGTCTGCCCAAATATATAGGGTGGAAACCACCAAACTCTTGGAGAAATTATTCCTATGTCAGAGCAAGCTGCAGAAATAGCGTTAAATTGATCTTGAGATATTTCTCTCCACTCTCTATCTCGAATTAAGAGCCCAGAGTATACGGGTTTCACCATTAATGGTTGAGGCACACGTATAACCTCTGAAAAAGTTGATATAGAAACCATGCTTATTAACGCAAAAGTTATTAAAATTACGGACACTTGATTCAATAATGTCCTGAATCTTCTTTTCCTTTGATGAGAGACTCCAATAGAGAAGGCCATCATAATTGCGCTCACAGTGCTTATTTCCCTAGTGTGGAACCCTACCATCGCTTCCTTAAATTTTTTAAGCTGGTCTCTAATCTCAGAAAACACTATGAATATAGCTGGAATTAGAAGAAAAATTATGGCTGTGCCTAAAACAAACATTATTATGTTTGAAGCTAAGGCGAAGCCGGGATGCATAATCGCTAAAAGACCTAGCAGAACAATAATTGTTCCCAATATGGTTACAAGTCTCTTCCAGCCTTGATCAAAGCTGAAAAACAACCTCTCAAACACAAAAGCAAAGGGTATCGCTAAAGCTATGAAAAAAGAAGCCGTGTTAACAGCATCAATTGTTGTTACTTTGATTATTTCATAAGCCATGACTTCATATGACCATGCTTTCCAAGACTCACCAAATAGCTTGGCGTATTTAAGGTTACGTAAGGCCTCTTCAGCTGCTCTTAAGTGCTTGGCGCTCTCGCCATGATAATACTCCGCCTTTCCACCGGCGCTATATACGTAGTGCCTTCCAAGAACTCTAAGTCTCTCCTCATTTAGTATCCACGTGTCTAAAGAAACTTTATATGAAGTAAAGTATATGGGTAAAAGCTCGCCTAAACCAACTTTATAGCCCACGCCCATAGGTGAGTCCATAGACACGTTCCGTAAAACCCCAAGAATCTTTCCAGGAAATTTATACTCAATTATTACTGGCGTATCGGGTTCCACATAAACTGCTGAAATGCTTAATATTACATCACTTTTAACGCCATAAAAGAATGGTACGCTGAAAGATTGAGCCTCTAAAGGTTGAACCCCCGTTTGTCCAGGAGATAGACTCCATCCTCCACCTGGAAGTTCCAATGGAGAGAAGACTTCAAAGAGCACAATTGTACCCGCCTTAAATACATTTATTGAGACAAATTCCTCAGCTTTATTAGGCGTGTAAATGCTGACAAATTGAGCAAGGCTAAAAGAACCTTGATTAGGAGCATATAGCAGATTTCCAGTTTCTCTGTCCACAACATATCCTTCAATATTATAGCTAAACATTGCGCCCATAAATATGAAGGCGCTTCTTAAACCTTTGAAGGTTGCGATACCATTCTCATCAGCTATTTCAATAATTTGCGTATTTGGAACTTGGCCTAAAACATAAGTTCCGTAACCAGAAGCTCCTTGATACAGCACTACAAGAGCCCCAGGAACTGGTTTATACCATCCAGTTTTAGTTTTATCATATTCAACGACTTGAACATGGAGTTTAACGAAAGCGATTTCATTATTGGGGTCATAGCGGCTTATTTTAAATCGCGGTATATTCTCGTAGATGCTATCGTCAGCATTAGCAAAAAAGAAGATCACATTAAAAGCATATTTTAAGACATGATTCAGGTTTTCAAAATTAACTTTATCAATAGTATCTAAAGGGGTACGTTCTAAAGCACGGCTTGTAGATCCGCTTGTTATGGCGAGAGATATGCCGCCAGTTCCCATCAAAAGCTCCCCATCCCAAATATAGGCGGAGGCACCAATTCCCAATGTAGTCCCTCCAGCCGAGATCCAAGGGGCCAGAGCCCCATAAATCTGATCCCCTACTTTAAAAACAACACTCTTTTTGTCTCCGAAAACGTCTTGCAAAACACAGGTGATAGACTCAGCACCATATTCATATTTCATATTTGTGACTGGATCAATGTATGACTTGAATGAAGGCGAGCCTAACGTAAAAATTAACTTAGCAACATATTCTGTGTACTTTGAGTAACGAGCCCCACTATAAGATGCCACTGGTCCAGTAGCTTGTACTACAATACTGTCACTATCAAAGGTGTAAAAGTCCAGATAAAAGGACATTCTAATTTTTGAGCCAATATCTTTCGAAGCTCCAAAAAAGTATTCCTCCATAAATTCTCTCATTCCATAATAAGATTGCCAATGTCCAGAAACCGCTAGAAACATTATAGTTCTCGCAGGAGGGCTTCTAGAATAGAAGCGAGCTAACTCAAGAAGAGCAGCGATTCCTTGAGCTTCATTAGCACCTGGTGCAACACCTGGGACAGTAGAAAAGCTATCAAAATGCGCTATTAGGAGAAGTATTTGATCTGGGTAGTTTGCACCCTTAACAAAACCTATGACGTTCATCGCAGATATTTTTTCCCATGCCGCTTTGGACACGATACGAGCTTTTACAGGGCCTTCAAAGATAAGCTTACGAATTTTAAGGAAATCGGTATAAGATATATAATACCTAGGTAAATTTACGGCAACGCTTGCAGTTTTAACTAAGTTACTATAAGTTGTCGTGGAGTTCGATTCTATAAAAATGACAGCTTTGCAACCTAAAGAAAAAGCATTTACCCAGTTTCGTCCTGATGCGTACTCAAGTATAGCGATGCTGCCTGTAACATTCTTATTTAGTTTCTCAAATTCTTCATAAGATCCTAAACCAGCGTAAATAAGCTCACCTTCATAGGTTCCAGCAGGAAGAGCTACAACATTAGGAAGAAGGGGCTCTAAAGTTATGTTTTCTCGATTATTAGTGCTAGCAGAAATAACCTCTAAATAAGATCCGTAGAATACTGGAGAAGCCATCTTAAAATTCTGGTAAGAAACATTCTCCAAACCATACTCGATAAATTTAGCCTTTATATATTCAGCCGCTCTATAGTATCCCTCCGATCCAGGAAACCTGGTCTTAAGTTGAGAGAGAAAACGGATATGTTCTTTGATAGCTGTCATATTTATATTCTGAGCAACATATTCAGCGTAATCTAATAATTCTCTAGGGGACCTTAAGCTAGGAGAAAGAAAATTCTTTTCACTAAAGGAGAAATCCTTATAAGCATCTAGAAGATTCATAGTTATAGATAATAGGAAGATTAAAATTAAAAGGAAAATAAACTGCTTGGCTAATTTTAATCTTTTCATCATATTTTCATAATTTTTAACCAAGTATTTAAATTTTCCCCAACTCCCTTAAAACCCCTACTCTTACCCTTCCACCCCTCACTCACACTAAAAAGGAAGGGTTGGTTTTGGGCTTACTCTTAGGGTGCTAGCCTCCTTAATCAACTGCATGCAAACCCACTTTCAATAGGGCGCCTAGCAGTTCATGGCTATTTAGAGTGAGGGTAGGCATATTGAGCTTTACGGGACTGGATTAATATATCTAGGAAAGAAAGCCAGAGTATAATAAAGGGAGATGAGCAACTCACAAGGAAAATCAAGGCAATGCTCATGCAAACTTAAAGAACAACATAAACCCTAACAGACTTAGATCTTTACAACGAACTTTCGCCGATTATTTAAATCAGACCTGAGTTAGAGAAGAGCAGCGGC
>JAWBXL010000041.1:0-12569 GCA_038867895.1 Bathyarchaeia archaeon
AGTATATAAATGGTGGGGCCGGTGGGATTTGAACCCACGACCACGCACGCCCCAGGCGCGCATCTTAGACCAGGCTCGACCACGGCCCCCCTCCTAATAACTACTGATTTACCAAGTTTTATTTGTTTTTCTTGTTTAAGGATTTGGTTTAACCAGGCTGGCTTGATAACCCTTCTTTTAGGGATTCTGCTATGTTTAAAGCAGGTGATAGAAAATTTATAGCGAAGTTAAGCCTTAAGATATCGCATGAAAGTTAGTGCTAGCGCTTTATTCAGGATATTCGGCGCCGCTGTTACTGTTGTTCTCTCATTTATAATGCTTTATAGAGTATTTGTTGATGGCGCGGCCTTGTGGAGTTATGGGTTACTTGGAGTCTTCTTAGCGGCACTATTAAGTCATCTTTCAATTATTGCTAGGGGCGTTTTTCTTCCCGCATTATTGTCGCTGACGGAATTTTATAATCCTGCGGTTCTCGGGTTGGTGGCTGGCCTGGGCGGCGCTTTTGGTGAGGTGACAGTATACTTTCTTGGTTCCGGTATAAGGAATACTTTAGATGATAGGCGGGAGGATGATCCGCTGTCTAAATTGGCTGAGAAATATTGGTTAATATTAATGATACTGTTTGCAGCGTCGCCATTACCTGACACACCAATAGTATTGTTGGCTGGCTCTTTTCGTCTCCCCCTATGGAAGGTTATACTGATACAAGCTACCGGAAAAACAACGCTTTATGTGGCGGGAGCCTATGTTGGAGGCTTCGTCTTTATGGAGCTTAAATCCACCCTCGAATATGAAACTGCATCAATAATTCTTTTGGCTGCATCCTTAATCCTAAGCATAATTGTTTCCTGGAGAAAAAGTAGAGATAAAATCCTAAAAGTTTTAGGCAAGATTTATCATGTTTTACTTAAAGATTCTTGTGGAAAGTGATGCTTTTATACATGATCTCTTTTTATTTGAAGTGATTTGGGTATGGGGCTGAAGGTATTTAATACTTTAGGTATGCGTAAGGAGGATTTTGTTCCCCTCCGTGACAGTGAAGTTCGAATATATGCTTGTGGGCCGACAGTGTATGACTTCATTCATATTGGAAATGCCAGAGCATTCGTATTTATGGATGTTGTGCATAGATATCTGGAGTATAAGGGCTTTAATGTTACCCTCGTGAGTAATATAACTGACGTGGATGACAAGATAATAAGGCGCTCACAGGAGACTGGCTTAAGCGTTCAGCAGATTGGCGAGATATACAGCGATGCATACTTTGAGGATATGGAAGCCTTGAACATAAGGAGACCTGATATCTGCCCGAAGGCGACGCAGCATATTCCTGAAATGATAGAAGCCATTCAGAAGCTTATTGAGAAGGGTTTTGCATACCAGGTTGACGGAGACGTTTATTTTGACGTATCAAAATTTGAGGACTATGGTAAGCTCTCCGGAAACAAGATGGAAGCCCTTGAGATGGGCGCTAGAATAGAGGTTAACCCCAAAAAGAGGAATCCGGCAGACTTTGCCCTCTGGAAGTCCCGTAAGGAGGAGGAGCCGGCTTGGCATAGTCCATGGGGTTGGGGGAGACCTGGATGGCACATTGAGTGCTCAACCATGGCTATGAAGTATCTGGGCGAGACACTCGATATACATATGGGTGGAAAAGACCTGGTTTTTCCTCATCATGAGAATGAGATAGCCCAGGCGGAATCTCTTACTGGAAAGCCATTTGCTAGATATTGGCTCCATAATGAATGGCTTACTGTTAATGGTCAGAAGATGTCGAAGTCTCTTGGAAACTTTATTACTGTTCGAGAAGCTCTTAAAATGTGTGACCCCCGGGTCTTGAGGCTCTTTCTGATATCCGCGCATTATAGGAGCCCGCTGGACTTTAACAGGGAGAGTATTGAGCAGGCTAGGGTGAATCTTGAGAAAATTTTCAATGCCGTAGAGAGGCTGCTTTCTCTTGAAGAGAGATCTGAGAGAGGAGAGGAGGAAGCTGCTCTCTTAAGTCAGGTGTATGAAGCGAAGAGGAGATTTGAGGAGGCTATGGATGACGATTTTAACACCCCGCTGGCGATTGCAGCGATATTTGATATCGTAAAAGCAATAAACACTTATACTAATAGAAATAGCTGCATAGAGGCGGAGGCTAAGAAAGAGGTTTACGAGGTTACTAGGATTCTTCTAGAAGATATTTTAGGCATTAAGATCGAAATTAAAGGTGGAGAAAAACTAAAAGGCGACTTAATAAACTCCTTGGTGGGGATTATCCTAGAGGTTAGGCAGGAAATGCGTAGGAGGAGAGAGTGGAAGATTTCTGATGAGATACGGGATAGGTTACAGAAGCTCGGCTTCATCATAGAAGATACGCCGCAGGGAACAAGATGGCAGCTAAAGGAGGTTTAATGGTTTAATGTTTTTTGGGGGTTTAAAGGATGTGTTCATGCACCTTTAATGAGGCTAAGAGGCTTGTTAGGGAGCTCGTTGAGACTAAGGGTTTCCCAGATGATGAGTCAGCATTAACTCAGAAGCTCCTCTGGGCTTTTGTTGAGCTGGGTGAGGCGGCCGATGCATATAAGAAAGGAGAGGATTGGGGCATCATAAGTGAGGAACTTATTGATGCAATATTTTATATCCTTGACTTTATTGGGTTGGTTGAGAAGACTCAGGGGATAGAGATAGATGTTGATAAGATCTTCTTAGAAAAATGGAGAAAAAATATGGAGCGTCCAGACCAGTATGGGCAGAAACGGGATATAAAGACAAAATACGGTTAGTGTATGTTAGAGTTTGGTGCCAGCGAGCTCTTTAACTTTAACTAGATTTTCTAAGTCGCTTTTCCGTCCATTCATTGGTGTCTCCAGAATAAGCGGCAATCTGGCAAACTTGCTCCTCAATATATTTCTGAAGCCCTCTTCCCCAATCTTTCCTAAGCCTATATGCTCATGTCTATCTATATGCGAGTTTAAGTCTCCACGCGAGTCGTTTAGGTGGACGAGTTTCAGCTTATTAAAGCCTACTGTTTCCTCGATCATCTCTATTATTCTATCTATACTTTCCTCTTTTCTAAGGTCGTAGCCAGCCGCGAACGCGTGGCATGTATCAAAGCATATTCCAATTTTATCAGGGTATGACGTCCCCTCTATTATATACTGGAGATCCTTGAATGATCCGCCGACGCTATTCCTAGCTCCCGCAGTATTCTCGAGGAGAAGAAATATTCTCTCGCCCGTAACCGAAAATGCTTTATCTATCGCCTTAACCACATTCTCTAAGCCTATTTTAGGGCCGGAACCCAAATGACTTCCTAAATGCGTCACCAAGTAAGGGATCTTCAGAGTCTCGCATCTCCTCATCTCGGTTATGAGGGTTTCAACAGATTTTGTGTACACTTCATTTCTGGGAGAAGCTAAATTTGGCAGGTACGGCATGTGAGCGAAGACTGGTCTAATATCATTTTTATTAACCTTAACTATGAACAATTCTACCTCGCTATGCTTGAGTGGTCTGGCATCCCATCCCCTTGGGTTTCTTGTGAATATTTGGAGAGTGTTGCATCCGATTTCAAGTGCTCTATCAACCGCTCTATCGAGTGATTTATATATGGACATGTGAAAGCCTATTCTCATATGCATCAATACCGCACCTTAGGACTGATAAGAATGCTCAGAGTTTTACCTCTATTTCTAGGCCGCGTTAAAGTGGACAAGGCGACATCAGGGTGCTTTATCCCTACTCATCTGGCTTTGGTATGCTTCAATAATCTTTTTTCTAATGCTTGACGAGCTGTTCGGCTCAATAGAATCAAACTTACTTACTCTTACGATCTCTATATTCAGGCCCCTCTCCTTAACATACCTCTTTAACTCTTTCTCTAGGTTGATTTTATCGTATCCAAGCGCTATTACGTCCGGCTTAATCTTCTCTATAACCTTATACATGTCCATGTCCTCATATCCAAGGATTGCCTCATCAACAACTTTTAGTGATTCAACAATAGCCCTGCGCTGATCCTCTGGTAATACAGGTTTCCTACCCTTAAGTCTCTCGACGGTTTTATCCCTAGCAACTATAACTATTAACTTAGCGTTTTTTCCACCAGCCCTCTTTGCATTGGTTAAGTAATGGATATGCCCATAATGGAGTAAATCAAACGTTCCCTCGGCTAACACAATTTTTCCCCTTTTCTTTCCTCTGCCCTCCATAGTCCAGCAGCCTACCATTCAAACTCAGCTAATTTAAGCATGCGTAGTGCATCTAAAAGTCCCTCACAGTAAGATATAGATGCCAAACTAACTTCATATTCTTTTCTATCAAAATAGTATTTCGCGTCTTTAAGATATCTTTTAGCCTCCTCAATAACCCCCACTACGCGCTCTTCATTGATGAGAATAGACTCCCCTAGAATTCTTATGTTTTTTAGAGCTTTCTCGGTTTTAACCATGTATCTTTTCGCCCTTTCCTCTATACTCACGCTGTTCATCCAACCATCCCCATAACCCATTTTGGCGCTCCTGCCAAGACTATTAGGGCCTCTGCCTCCATGAAATGGAGTTTATCTGCTGGTATAATCAGCGTGTGCGGTGGGCCGCCAAAATCAAATTTCATTAGATTTTTTATAGCATCAGCCTTAACGATGGGGTTCTCTGATCCAGCCCTTGCAACGCCGACTGCTAGGCTATCTTCTTTTAGGAGACCAAGCTTATTAATTTCCTCTAGTCTCATAAGTATCTCCAAAGCCTCTCTTATACTCATATATTTAGTCTCCTCAGCCCTAATATCTAGGAAGCATAATGTATGAAGGTTTCGGAGCTTATTTTCGAATGCAACCGTGTATGGTGTCTGCGATATTATGCTACCCTCTGGGAATGGTATCGTTACGCTCTTGCCAAACCTATAATTTTGTAGGCCCGATAGCCCTATCGCGGCTGATAATATTGACGCTCCATGAATAATCCTAGTCTTTATCCCCATCTTTTCGGCTTTTATTCTAAGGGCTATATGGGTGGTTGCAATCATGGGGTCTCCTGGAACGAGGAAGGCTACCCTGCCATCCAAGGCTCTTTTAAGAATTATCTCTCCCCCCTCCTCCTCAATATTCTTTCTTGAGACTACCATCATATCTTTGCCAGTTATCCTCCTAAAGTCCTCGATTCGGAATCCAGGCATCAGACTTGTATAAAACTCCGCGAATACATGCTCTGCCCTTTTAATCTCTTCAATACCCCGAAGCGAGATGTCGAGGCAGCTATGGAGACCTAATCCAATAAATATGAGCTCACCCATGCGGACACCGCTAGAGAAGACCATTATATTACATGTTATATTATTGAGGAGAAAAGTTATTAACCATCCAATTAATTTATCTTTTATCTTGATAAGGTTACGAGCGGGCCCGTAGCTCAGCAAGGTAGAGCGGCGGTCTCGCTTCCAGAGAGAAGCGGGGCTGATGCTCTTAAGCCGCTCTAAGGAGACACCCGCGAAAGTATCCCAGCAGTATTTGGGATGCTTCGGGAAGGTCGAGGGTTCAATTCCCTCCGGGCCCGCCAAATTTTTCTTAGATTCTCCCTTTTGTGAAAAAGAGAGCCCCTTAAATTAATTCAAGCGTTTTCTCTGACTCGCCATCTTAAGAAAATACTGCCTAGCAAGCGTTTGGTCTTCCACCTCTCTCCAGCAAAAATAGTGTCCCTCGTTTATTTTTTAATTATTGAGGCTATTTTTTTCTCAACTCTTATTCTTGTTCCGCTTCTGACTTTAGCGAATATATCTATGCCCTCAGTAATCTGTCCAATCAGGTTTACTGGGCCGTGGGGGCGCATGTCGCCAAAAAATATGCAGAATGCTCTTCCAAGTGGCCAATAAGCTATATCACCTTTCCTCACAGAATCCCTTGGCTTCTCTACACCAATCCTTAATGGAATTTCAAAGTATACCTCGCTCTGCCATACAGCAGCCCGCCCCTCTAGTGGAAGAAGCCTAATGATGGCATCAACGGTTCTTGGGGAGAATATTCTTATCAGAGCCCCCTGTGCTTCACCAAGTCCCTCAATGATAGTTTTTACTGGTATCTTCGATAAGCTCATAGTCTCTCCCGACGCGTAAGCATCAATCTCTTAATACGCTTAGGGATAATTACTTAAGTAGTAACTATAGGTGCTAAAAGGCGGTTTACGCGGCGGCTGGCTTATAAATTTTTAAGTGTCTACCGCTTGAGACAAAGGTGATAACTCCCTGCTTATGGAGTTCCTCAAGAAAGTCTTTTGCAACGCTTAAGCGTAGGTTGAAGCGAGAAGCAACAGTATATGGTGTTAAAACCCTCATCTTCTGTATCTCCTTTATAATCTTATCGTCCCTTGGATTTGGCATAATCACGCTAGCAGGCTTCTTCTCAGCCTTTGCCGGGGCTTTTATCTTCGTCTCTTTTATCTCCCCCTCCTCAGCAGCTTCCTTCATCTGAGCCCTCGCGGCCTGCGATATTGTTGGCTTCTTTTTTCCACCCAATTATAACCCTCCATTTTTCATTTAGATGAAGAATACTGTTAAATTTATAGGTTTCTTTTCTTTAAGCGACCGCGCTTATCTCAGCTTTTCGCTTCATCTTCCACTCTTCAACTGGTATCCCAAGAGCCTTCTCTATTATCGGTCTGTGTATGGAGTTCATTGTGCAGAATGGAATTATGCGCCCGTCGGGAATGGCATAGTGTATAACACAGCGCTGGACTCTCTCGAGATCAAAATTATATGGATCCATGAAGTGCATGGCCGATATTAATATCATTTTCCTATGCAGGTCTCCAAGGGATTTATAGCTGCCCGTCTTCAGAACAGGCCATATATGCTTCCTCAGCATGTCAAACTTAACATACTTTAGTGCTCCTATAAGGCGTAGCTTTGCTCTTAAACTATGGCCCCCCTCAATTTCCTTGCGAACTTTCTCCATAGATTCAATAAACTTATCTACATCCGCGTATCTGGTTATGGGAATAATTTTTCCATTTTCAACGAAAATATATGTTGCCATTCCGCAATGTGGGTGGGCCGTAAATTCAACGTAATGCTTGCCTTTTATTGCCCCAACAGCTCTGGAGATTGGAACGACCGTGGGTACTGGATAAAAGTCCGGCCTCTTTATTTGGCCGCCAGTCTGTTCCTCAACAAGCTTTATCCAGTCAGGTATCGTTATACGCATGCTCATTCGCTTCTCAGCTGGTATCCTCCCGCATAATGAGACTGGCTGAAAGTTCACACAGCGGATAACGTCAAAATTTTCTACAGCAAACCTTATTATATCACCAACCTGTCCATCATTAACCCCCCTTATAAGCGTGCAGACCAGAACTATGCTGTCGATACCAGCTCTCCTACAGTTTTCAATAGCCTTCCTCTTGACCTCAACTAAATCAACGCCCCTGGTAAATTTATAGACATCTGGTGTAACTCCATCGAACTGAAGATAAACTGTGCTTATTCCAGCCTCTTCTAGAGTGCGGCAGAAATCAGGATCAGAAGCCATCCTCAAGCCATTAGTGTTAACTTCAACGTGCTTAAAGCCTATCTCCTTAGCCATCTTAATTATTTCTGGGAGATCCCCTCTGACTGTTGGTTCTCCGCCAGACAGTTGGAGTGCGTCGGCTGGGACGGGTCTATTGTTACGTAAGTTTATCAGCATATTTTTTATGTCCTCTATTGTTGGCTCATAAACATAGCCTGCTGTGCCAGCGGTTGCGAAGCAGACTGGGCAGCGCAGGTTACATCGGTTCGTCACGTCTATTATTGCCAGCGCAGTATGCGATTTATGCTGAGGGCAAATTCCACAATCGTATGGGCAGTCATTCTTTATTGTTGTTCTTGGGTTCTCAAGACCATTGCCAACAAAATCAAATTGTTTCGCTCGCTCATAAAGATCATAGTCAGACCAATAAATATCTTGGAAGAAGCCGTGCTCTGGGCACTCCTTCTTAATATATACAATATTATTCTCCTCAAAAACCACGGCGTCTAAAACCTTCAGGCATTCCGGGCAGATGCTCTTTGTGTGTTTTAGTTCCCTCATACCCACCACATTAGATAGTGTATAAGCAAAGTGATGTATAATAGGCTTTTTCTGTCCCCCCAATAGAATAATCTTAAATAACCGTGTCCCCACATAAAAATCAAAGAAACCTTCTGGAGGAAATAGTGTTTTGCCGAGGAAGATTAGGATCAGAAGTGATAGGATTGGTGTTATGGAGGCCGAGGTTCTAGAGGATAAAAATCCAAGAACCGCCGCCGCCATCTGGGAGAAACTCCCCTTTGAGGGGGTAGCCCACAGATGGGGCGACGAAGTTTACTTTACAATACCGGTCGAGGTTAGCGAGGAGAACCCTCAAGAGATTGTTGAGGTTGGGGATGTAGGATACTGGCCTCCTGGGAGAGGCTTTTGTATATTTTTTGGGCCGACGCCAATAAGCCGAGGAAGCGAGATTAGGCCAGCTGATCCAGTAAACGTTTTCGCGCGAATCATTGGAGACCCAAAAGTCTTTAGAAGAGTCAGGGATGGAGACAAAGTTAGAGTGGAAAGAGCGGAAAGCTGAAAGAAAACATGATGAGAATTCTAGAGATTTTCTCGCATGGCCTTTATTCCCTTCTCTTTTTTTATTCGTGCATGAGATTATAAGCATTGGATCCTCAGGCTTTCACGATCTTTATAGTATGCTATGCTCATCCTGCTTATGTCGTCAAGGTTTTCTCTCTTTTCTATGCTGGTTATCGTTTATTCACCTCTTTTCGCTTAAGTCTAACCATGAATATCCCCCTTTGACCCACAATTTTATCATGTAGTGCGTCTTGCAGAGGAAATTTAATTATTCGGCTTTTCTTTGAAATAAAAATATTTTTAGTTTTAAAAATAAAGGGGGATGTAGAAAACGCTTTTTTCACTAAGGCTAAATGGCTCTTCTCCTTATCCTATAGTTATTGTAAATGTTTCCACTGGCTTTATTTCCATTAGCTCAATCGTCGCTGACTTCGGCTTAAATTCCCCCCTTGGGCCAACCTCATAGTTTATTGTAAGTCTCGTCGGTTTCTCAGAGGCGTTGCGCTTATTAAGCTCCTCAATTATCTTTCCAGCCAAGCTAACCCAAATCTTCTTATTCTCTTCTTTGATCTCTGGCGGAGCCTTAGTATAGAATGTGGAATAAAACCATCTTTTAGCTCTAAATAGCGCGCCTCTACCAGTCGGCGTCATCCTAAACCTTTGAACCTGCATATGAAAGCCTCCTATTAAAATACAATATTATTAATAGTGCCAAATAAAGCTTGTAAATAAAAACGTAGAGAGTAGCATTTTTAAACCCCATTTACTTTTTTATTAAATAATAGTTAATGCGGGGTCGTCGGCTAGCTTGGTCTAGGCTACGAGGCTTGGGCCCTCGTGACCCAGGTTCAAATCCTGGCGACCCCACCAATCCCACAGGTTCAAATTCCTTCCCCATCCAAGCCGCCTAAATGACCTATTTTTCTATTCCCTTGGGGAGGGTTCTGTTGCGGCATTCTTTAACCACCGGATAAGATTATTAGTGGATGACACTTAATAAAGTTGCTGAAGGATTTTCTGGGATTTTGCAGCCTATATATTGATGCGACTTGCGAAATAAATCTCATAATATGTCTCCTTTCTGCCGAAGCCTAAGAGTTCACCTGCTCCTCTAACGTTTTAGGGGTGGTGGATCATGGTTTGCCTACCGAAAATTATAAACGGTTTTCCAGCTAAAATTTCTATGTTGTTGGTAATATTGTTGGATGCACCTAAATGAAGTATACAAAGCATGCTAAAAAGAGAGTTGCCGAGAGAGACATATCGGAAGATATTATTGGAAGATATTATTTTAGAAGCCGTATCTAACCCCTCACAAGTATACTATGATTTGAGTACCGGTGCCACAATCGCCACTAAAGGGCTAAATGGAAGGCATATTCTCGTTGCCTATATTAAGGAGGACGGAGAAGTAAAGGTTATAACAACCTTTATAACATCCGAGGTTCAAGAGATAATTCGGAGAAAGATGGATAGTGGAAGATGGGTGAGGGTTAAGTGAAGGTTGAGTATGATAGGGAATCAGACATACTCTACATTAAGTTCAGGGACTCCAGGGTTAAGGAGACCAGAATGCTGAGTGAAGATGCGTATATAGACCTTGATGATGAGGGTAAAATTGTGGGCGTAGAGATATGGAGGGCCTCCGAGAACGCAATAATCCCAATATCAAAGGAGATAACTGAGAGAATAAGGCCGCTCCTGGAGAGCCCAGCCCAGCACTAAGCCACAGCATCTGGCTCCCCCTTGGCTTTAGTTGAGACGTATGTTTACGTGAACACTCAATAATGTTCTTTCATCAATATTTAGTGTGGTGTTTGGAGGATCTGCTTAACCGCATTGTTGTTAGGGGTGCAAATATGTAAGTAGGTTCTATGGCATTTAGGAAGGGCGTAGGCATTGTAGCCAAGGACAAAAGAGACGAAACAATACACTTCGCTATATATGTACCATGGGGGCGATGGGGTCGCCACCCACCTACACCACAGGTTCAAATCCTCTCTCCCCTTTTAAGTTCTCTGCTTCAGCTTCTTCAGGGAGTAGTATGAGAAATAAAATCTACGATTTTGATGAGAGGCTTAAGCGCTAGTATAGCGATAAAGTTTTCTCACATTTATTGTGGGCGCAAAAGCAACAATTTTATTACTACATGAAAAACATTATTATTGGTTTCCTAAAAATGTCTGAGAGGGGAACGGAATTAGCTAGAAGACTAATGGATCGCTTCCAACACCGTATACTAGAGCTTTCAGCTCCAAGAGCTAACCGTATATTCATTCATATGGGCAGAGAAGACCTTAAAGAAGCTGTAAGCTTCCTAGTAAATGAGGGATTCACGCATCTATCAGCCATAACAGCGCTTAACGCCGGGGACAGCCTCGAAATCCTCTACCACTTAAGCGGAAACGGTATTTTAGTAACCCTGCGTGTCACATTACCTCCAAATGATTTTGTCATTCCAACAATAACAGACATTATACCAGGAGCGCTACTGCATGAACGAGAAGTTCACGACCTCTTTGGGATTAAATTCAAGGGAAACCCGGACTTAAGGCCGCTAATTCTGCCGGAAGACTGGCCTGAGGGTACCTATCCAATGCGCAGAAGAAAATAGATCAAAAAATTAAAACTTAAATATTTTTTCGTCATTAATCTCTTAAATCTGCATTTTAGCTAGAGTGATAAGAGGTATGCTGACGCCGCTAAATATGGTTGCGTTAACTGTGCTCATGCCCTTTGCAGCTGCGCCGCTTTCGCATATTGCTGCTAGGCTTCCAAGGATTGGTGGAAGCATCGCTAAAGCCATCTGCGTTTTAACAGCCTACCTATCTTTACTCTTTGTTTCCGCATTAATCCCCGTGGCCCATCAGGATCCACTTAAGGCGCATCTTTTCTCTATTTCTTTACCGATCGGCGCAGTTAACTTAGGGTTATATGTGGATTGTTTTTCTCTTATTCCGGCCTTTCTCTCCTCACTGTTCGCGGCTCTGGCCCTCACCTACAACATGCATTATCTTTCGCCATATAATAGGGCATATAAAATCGGCTGGGAATTTAATAGATCATATTCTTTTATTCTCCTGTTTAACGGTGCCATGCTGGGAGCCCTCTTCTCAGATAACTTACTGAGTCTCCTAATTTTTTGGGAGCTAGTCAGCTTATGCTCATATGTATTTATATCCTTCTGGAGTAAGGACGAGTTTTCCCTGTCAGCGGCCATAAAGGCCTTAATAATGACGCATATAGGCGGCTTAGCCCTACTAATAGCGGCAATAATCATTTATTCGGTTGCCGGAACGCTGGAAATTCCAGCATTAGGCCAAAATATCCCAGTAGGTGGTCCAATAACCCATATCATTCTTTCATTACTCTTATTTGCAGCGCTGCCGAAAACTGTGCTATTTCCACTTCACACATGGCTGCCAGACTCGGTTATCGCGCCAACATCAACAATTCTAGTATTTCATGAAAGCGGAACTTTAACTGGAATCTACTTAATTATCCGCTTCTTTTTGGGCACCCTTCGCCCCCATATGTCTTTTACTGCAGGGATTTTACATCCAATATTTGGAAGCATGAGTGTGTGGGGCCTCATTATATCGGTCATCGGCTCCATCACCCTTCTCATAGGGGCCTTAAATGGGCTTGTTGAGAGCGATTTCAAGAGGATAATTGCTTACGGCAGCATATCTGGGCTAGGCTACATAGCGATGTCGGCGGGGTTAGCTACCCCCTTAAGCATCACCGCAGCCTTATTCCTTGCAATGTCACACGCATTTACATTTGGTCTGCTCTTTCTCTGCGCTGGCTCCGTAGTTTACGCGACAGGAAAGCGTGATATAAACAGCATGGAGGGGCTCTATCAGCAAATGCCCGTAACGACGCTCTGCTGCCTAATAGGTGTTCTATCAATGTCAACGGTGCCTCTACTCAGCGATTTCGCGGGAAAGTATCTGATTTTCAGCGCTATAATTGATGCTGAAGCCCCGCTTCTCATAAT
>JAWBXL010000042.1:0-11612 GCA_038867895.1 Bathyarchaeia archaeon
TCACCATCGATCTTGAGCAATGATCCACATTCAAAACCCCCTTCATCCCATGTCCCTTCAGTTGGCTTCATAACAGGATTCCCCTCATACTTCGTCCAATTCAACCCATCCTCACTCTCAGCCAGACCGAACAGCCTAGGCCCCTGACCATCCCTCCACCCCTGATACAGCATATAATATTTCCCATTCTCCTTCCAAACTATAGGCGCAGCCGTGCTCTTCCCATCCCATTCGCCAGGAGTTGGGGGTAAAACCACACCAATCCTCCTCGCCTTCGTTATTGTTGAGCTACGCATTCATATCTCACCGTTCCTATTTTAGCAATACATATATGCCCTATTAGGCTCCATGTTGACTTCAAATTTACACGAGCTCTTTGCAACTAGATTATTATTCCAAATATCTATTGCAGTTTAAGTTCTGGAAAACTGATAATCTTTTGCCCTAGCCTCGAATATATACATAAAAATATTTATTGCCGTACACTAAGTTTCAGTGTCGCTATTTCTTCTTAAATTCTTCGGCCCATTGCTTTGTTAATTTAATGTAATAGTCGCCATATTCTACACTGGGTTCGATCTCAGACCCCTCATGCCACTCGTTCCAGGAGCAAATCATGATCCATCTTGGATCTTGCTCCATGGCTACGCGCCAAGTCATATTGTAGCACGAGCTTTCACGCCTTGCAACAACAGTTCCTGGGAATCGAACTTGTCTATCATCATAACCCGGCATAACCGCCAGTCCAGCTATTAAATCGCTATTCTTACAAATAGCGACCGATCTGGCATATTCCTTACGAAGGTTGCTTTCAGAGAACGGGCTAATTGATAGGGGACTATAATACTCAAAACCCTCAAATACAGGCGAATAGTCGTCTTTGAAGCATTCACCGCCTAAAAAGACACCGTCCAAGCCTCTTCTCCTAAGATTTAATCTAATCTCTCCCCATTGCTTAGGCGAATAGACCCCTGCTTGATAAAACATTACAACGGGCATTTTCTCTAATTGGAGAAAAGATTTTCGGTCTCTATACCTTTCTAGGAAGTAACTGAACATCTCAATAGACTTTTTTAATGGGTAACCTCCAAACCAACAGTAGCCATCAATCAGCGCTGTTGCTTTAACTTTAGCGTTAATTTTCTCTACTACATCACAAAAGTTCTCTAAGGATATGTCGGTAATATCTCCCTGCCCCCACCAATTAAATGCAAAAACATCTATTCCAGCCGCCTCCGCCAGCTCAATATGGTACTTTATGAGTTCGGGATCTGTCGAATCATATGGACCAATTAATGGGTAGTGTGCTGCACCTATATCCCTTCTCCCTTCTGGACCAATTATTTTTTCAGGATCATGCGTTGGGACAACTCTTTTACTCTTCTCTTGAAGGATTTTGATCTTTTCCTTAAATTCTTCTTCAGATATCTCTTCTTTGTTAAGCTTGAACCTAAGTTCATCCATAGACGTGTATATTTGTCTTTGTTCAGGAGTCGTATAGTCAAAGATTGGATGATTCCAATGTTCCCACTTTCTTCTCGGCCCGGAAGGCGTGCCATACCAGCAATGATAAAAAGCGATGACAAGTTTTGGAACTTTATTTATATCTATCTTATTTCTTATCTCTTGAATGATGCTCATCAAACATGACCCCTACCTAAAACCTTTAAATCTATCAACTTGCTGTTTAGTCAAGACTATATAGTCATATCCATATTCTACACTGGGTTCAATCTGAGTTGCCTCAAACCACTCATTCCAAGAGGTAATAAATATCCAGTCTGGTTCACATGACAACGCTGTGTTCCAAGATTCTATATAATATCCTCCATCTCTTCTCGGCTCTAATGTTCGTTTTCTAACTTTTTCATCATCATATCCTGGAACCACAGTTGCTGCAAATAACTTTCCAGATTTATGTAGCGCATCCGCAGCTCTTCTGTAAAGTGGTAAGGGATCTATGCCACGTGTCGTTAAGCCTATCGGATTATAAGTGTGTAATCCATCCATACATTCCACATACGCTGGATCTAAACTATCCCCTATTATAAATGGATTGAAGCCTTCCTCCTCTAAGTATTTCCTAATTACTTTCCATTCTTCTATATCGTTTTTGCAGGATCTTCTCAGCTGATCTATGACTCTACCGTAAATTACAATAACTGGTCTTCCATTAACCTTCAACCATTGAGGTTTGTTGCAAAATTCCTCAGCAATCTGCCTAAGATCTTCCTTAATATTTTGCGCCACTGTTTTTTTACCATACTCGGCAGTCTCATAATAAAGAGTTATGTGGAAATCTTTGGGTGAAACTTCAAGTAATTTTTGAAGAGCCGCATGAGAGCTTCTTACAGATGGCGTTTTCCCAACTTTTTCTGGGAAGCCCCACCAGGAAACTATGAATCCGTCTAAACCAGCTTGTTTGGCTTGATAGATATGCCTTTTTATCGTGTATTCACTACTTGAATCATAAAGTCCATCAAGAGGATAGCAAGGTATTGGAGCTTCCCTTCTCCCTCGAATAACCTTTTCGGGATCATATCCCTGATAGTTCCAACCAGCCCATTCTTGAAGAACACCAGTACCCCAAGGCGTACCATACCAAGCATAATAAAAAGCCAGCACTTTTCTTTCAAACATAAAAGAGAGCTCTTTTGAGGCTATTTATAAATCTTTTCATTAAGGCTAAATATCTATGTCTTAGTAAAAATTGAAACCTTATAATATTATTGCAAACCATAAGACATAAATAGTCACATGTCACAAAACAATAATATGGTGAAAAATATGCGTGGAAAATTTTTCTCTGCAATAGCTATTGTATTGATTATTGCCATTCCGATGCTTATGATACCTCAATCCGTTAAGGCTCAACGGCCAGAATGGCTTCCAGTGCCTAGAGAGGAGAGCCTTATAATTTACGGTGCTTCTCATCAATATCCATACTCAGTTTTCGATAATTTCAATCCGTTAGTTCCGGCTATTTATAGTGAAACTTATCATGTAGGTTTGGTTCAGGGCGTTTGGGAAGCACCGTGGTACATTAATTATGCTACGGGTGAGGTAGTCTACTGGCTATGCACTGGTTGGGAATATAGAGATAATTACACTAAGTTCATAATGTATTTAAGAAGGGGTGTCACATATAGCGATGGACATCCATTCACAGCACATGACCTCGTAACAGACATAAAGGTTAGGCTTAGTGATCCAAAAATATCGGGCTATCCGTTTCTCGCAGAATACGTCAAAAATTATTATGCGGCGGATGACTATACACTTGTGGTCGAGCTTACCAAGCCTTATCCTAGATTTCACTACATGTATCAAGGATGGGGAGGAACTGTTCACACAGCTTTGCCAAAGCATATATGGGATAATGTTGCGAATCCTTTGGACTTCAAATACTTTCCACCAATCGGAACAGGACCCTATAAACTTTATGGGGTTTACCCGGAGCAAAAAGTGTACGTGTGGGTGCGAAGAGATGATTATTGGGCAAAAGATGCATTTGGCATGTTTCCAGAGCCCAAGTACTTAGTCTTTAGGAGCGCTCCGCCATATGACGTGATGTTAGAGGAATTCGTTAGAGGGTTGTTTGATGTTTATCAGAACCCGCCAATAGAGATACTGCGTTCAGCAGTAGTAAGATATGAGAATACTACAGTTATAGAGTATCTTGATCCATGCCCCAACACGGTTCTCCTAAACACTGCTAAATATCCATTAAACTATAGTCAAGTTAGATGGGCCATCGCATTAGCTATTGACAGAGATAAGATTGCAAAGTTCTGGGCTTACTCATTAACTGTGCCAGACCCAGCAATATTCCCATGGGGAGATTACGCTGGGCTGAGAAAATACGTGTATCCAGACATATTCAACAAATACAAGCTAGAGTATAATATAGCGAAAGCCAATCAGCTGCTAGACCAGCTTGGCTTCATAGATGTTGATGGAGATGGCATCAGAGAGACACCAAACGGCACGAAGTTATCCTTCGATCTCATAACCCTTGGCCCTCCAGGCGAATTTCTAGAGGTCATGGCTGCGGAAATATCTAACTCACTAAAACAGATCGGTATAGAAGCGAAGGAGAAAATTTTGGCATGGGGAGTGTACTTTGACAATATACAAACGGGCTTATTTGACATGGCAGCATGCTGGGTATGCACAGGAATGACATTTAACCAAGATCCGTTTGGCCTGCTAAGCGTGTTCTGGAGTATTTACATGGCTCCCATAGGTGAGAGAAACAGGGGTGGTGGCTGGGAAACTACGAGCTCAAGGTTTACTGATCCAGAGCTAGACGGAATAATAGAGAAGGCAGCAAACATGTATCCTGATGACCCAGAAACTCAAGCATTGTACAAGAGAGGAATAGAAATAATTATGAGAGAAATGCCAGTGATTCCCGTCTCCCAAAAGATATTTACTGTCATGGCTTCAAGCACGTACTGGAAGAACTGGCCGACGCCCGAGAACTTCTATGCTTGGCCAGCCATGCATTGGGGAGAATTCTTATTTGTGATATTGGGGATAAAAAGCACACGCGTTCCTCCAACTCCACCTCCTCCAGTGTATGTGACTGTTTACGCTAAGGCTGGCATATCAGCGTTCACTGGCGTCGATGGAAAGCCCTATGGCCCCTATAAGGCCGGCGACACAATGGTTATCCCCAAAGAGGATGCAGATAGACTTGTGGCTCAAGGGCTTGCCTCATATAGTCCGCCTGTTCCAGCAGAGCTACCTGAGATTGCAAAGGCGGTTTCAGACCTCCTTGGAAAAGTCTCAGCACTAGAAACAACGTTGTCAGGTCTCAGCAGTAATGTTAATACGCTTAGCAGCAGCATTGACAAGCTATCGAGCCGAACGGATGCGTTATCTGGTCAAGTAGCGGGCATAACCACTGTAGTGGTAGGTATGGGTGTAATAACAGCGGTGCTAGTCATCATCGCCATTGTAATGCTATTACGTAAAAAGTAAAAAAATATTTTCCTTTATTTTTTATTTTATTGGTCTTCAGCGGTAACATTTCATTGTTTTTAGATTAATATAGGTGACAGGCAACTTTTCTTTCTTGACTGATGCTTTTCAGCTGGGGTGTTTCTGATAAGCATTTCTCTATGACGTAGGGGCATCTTGCTGAGAAGACGCAGCCTTTCTCCACCCTAAACTTTCTCAAGGATTCTATTGATGTCAGATCTATTTTATCTATCCATCTGCGCTTAGGATCCGGTATTGGTATAGAACTTATGAGCAGTTTAGTGTACGGATGTAATGGGTCTTCGATCACCTGGTTTTTCGGCCCCTCCTCGACGATCCTACCATAACATAATATAACTATGTTATCTGCCAGATAGCTGGCCGTATGCAGGTCATGCGATATATATAAGCATGAAATACCATACTTCTCCTTAAAAGATAATAGATGGTCTAGAAAAATGGCTCTGAGGGAGACATCTATCATGGATATCGGTTCGTCGGCAACTATAAGCCTAGGCTTAATTAAAAGTATTCTTGTCAGCATGAATCTTTGTCTTTCGCCACCACTAAGCTGATGCGGATATCTCCCGAGAAGATCCTCTGGCCTAAGCCCTATGTCTTCCATAGCCTTAATCATGAGACTGCGTGCTTCCTCCCTACTAGATGCAAGCTTAAATTTTTTGATGGCGACTTCAAGAACCCGGTCAACTCTATAATAAGGATTATAGATGCTGTATGGATCTTGAAAGATGGGCTGAACCTCCCTATAATACGCCATCTTGTTTTTCTTGATCCACTCGAAGACACTCCTACCCTTGTATAGAATCTCGCCTGAAGTGGGTGGCAGAAGCCCCAGTATCATTCTAGCTATGGTGGTTTTACCGCTCCCACTCTCACCTATTAAAGCCGTTATCCATGGTTTACTTGGCATACTGAACGAGACAGCGTCTACAGCCTTTATAATCCTCCTAGAGAATAGTCCCAGTCCCCCTCCAACTTTAAATTCCCTACTCGCATTCCTCAATTCTAGTAATGGTTGATCCATAATTTTAATCACCCATATAGGTGGCAGGCTACAAATCTTTCTCGTTCAGCTTCTCTCATAGGAGGCTCGACTTTAACGCATAGCTCCGTCGCATGTTGACATCTTGGATGAAACCTGCAGCCAGAAGGCCAGTTTAAGGGGCTTGGAGCCAGCCCCGGTATGCCCCTAACATACTTTTTTCCTATCGCAGGTATGGCTGAAATGAGACCTCTAGTGTATGGGTGTAATGGCTCCTCGAATATTTGACTGATTGAGCCAACCTCCACGATTTTTCCAGCATACATTATTGCTATTCTATCCGCCACCTGTGCATGCGCCGCCATGTCATGTGAAACCATTATAACGGTCATATGGTAGTTTTCTTTAAGCATTCTAAGGAGCTGGAGAATACCTCTCTGAACCACAACATCTAAGGCTGTTGTCGGCTCATCCGCGATTACAAGGCTTGGCTTAAGGGCTATGGCGGTCGCTATTATAACCCTCTGCTTCATACCGCCGCTAAGCTGATGCGGATACATATCTGCAACCTCGACCGGTAACCCGACTTCTTTCAGCATCGACAACGCAACCTCTCTAGCTTTCTCCTTATCCATGCCACTATGATCTATTATTGCATCAACCATCTGCTCCTCAACCTTTATGACGGGATTCAATGAGTTCATAGCTCCCTGAGGAACGTATGCGAGTTTAGACCACCTGATCCTCCGAAGATCTTCCTCCGGAATCCTTAAAATATCGATTCCATCGAAAATAACTTTCCCAGTAGGTATATAGCCAGGGGGTTTAACGAGCCTAAGAACCCCCTCGATGAGAGTGGACTTACCGCACCCGGACTCACCCGCTATGCTAAGAACCTCATTTTTATATGCTCTAACTGATACCCCATCTACAGATTTATAGTCGCCCCAAATGCTCTTATAGTAAACCCTGAGATCATCAACCTCAAGTATGGGCTCCACTAACGCCACCTTAATTTCAATTAATATTTTGCCAAGGGTAACCTAATGGACGTTCTTTTGTCACTGCTTATATATACTGCTTCCATTATTTCTTGGGCTTTGATCGCATCATATATTGTTATGGAGACTTCTTTATCTCCTTTTACAGCTTCTATTAATTCATCAAGAGAATTTTTGTTTTTTGTTTCTAAGTTTGGTTTAACCCAGCTCTTTTGAACACTAGTGTAGTATATTAGTCCAACCGGCGTCCTTAATAACGAACCTTTATCACCATATATTTCTAATGGTGACCATGGGATACCCTCAACTACTTGTGTCCATCCACCATCAAGTATACCCAGTGTTCCCCTAGAAAATCTTATTATCCCGACCCCCTGATCATCTATTTTGTAGCTCGATGAGAAATTGCTTATAAACCCGGTAACTTCGCACGCTTCATCTCCAAGTATATATCGAAGTAGGTCAGCCCCATGGATACATAAATCTAAGAACCCTCCATTACCAGCCATCTCCTTTATAGTGAACCATTCACTCCACCCCCTAAACCAGCGGTCTATGGCTGCAGAATGAGCGACTCTGATTCTAATCATACTTATTTTACCTAGCTCACCGCTGGACACCATCTCTTTTGCCTTAGAATTTTCAGGGTTAAATCTGGCATTAAATCCTGTGGTGAACTTAATACCACCTTTTTCTACAGCATCTTTTATCTTCAAGGCATCCTTTAAATTCACCCCTATGGGTTTCTCACAGAAAACATGAATGCCATTTTCAGCGGACAGTTTAACATATGTTAAGTGTTTTGCAGTCTCGGTGTTAATTAGAGAGATGTCTGGTTTCTCTTTAATGGCCTCCTCGACGCTTTCAAAAAGCCTTAAACTGTACTTATCAGCATAATATTTCCCCCGTTCCCTATTCTCATCGAAAACCCCTATTATCTCAACATCACCAACTTCAGTTTTTCTCCTTAAGAGCTGCTCAGTGTAGCTTGCTGCGTGGACATGCGCATAACTAATCATTAACACTTTTACGACCATTTTTATAACCGACCTCCAACTCGCTCAAACATGTCTTCTATTTCTTTCGGCAAGATTACCTTAATATCTTTTCCTCCCTCATTAATTGACTTATAAATGGAGTCAATTATGTACTGCTCATATACTATTTCTTTAGGATCTATGGGTGAGGGCAGGTTCTCAGCAATAGCCTTAACGAATTTCTCCGTCTTATCTTTCCAAGGGTCTTTACTTGGCAAATTTAATGCTGTCGTCGTCATGTAGCCATTTTCGTCACTATAAATCTCAAGCGGGTTAAGTTTTAAACCGCCTTTTGTGCCCATAAAGAATGATTTGCCTAGGCTGTCATTATGCATGGCCCAGGCTTCCTTAAGAATGAGGACACCATAATTTTCCAAGACAATTTTAGCTACAACAAACTCTTCAACTTCAAATTTACTGATGTCCCATGCGCCCCAAGAGCCCTCCACGATCGCTTCTTTATTTTTGCATAGAGCAGTAAACGCGTGTCCACTAACGCTTTTAACTCTTGGAAAACCGAGTATATTCATGGCGTTATCTACCGCGTAGCAGCCTATGTCGAGTAAGACACCACCCCCAGCCATCTCTTTAGTGTAGAAAGAGGGATTTGATGGAACACCCCTACGCCTACCTCCAGACGTTGTTTCTCCATAGTAGAATTTTCCAAGCAGCCCGTTCTTCACAAGATCCTTTGCAGCGATTATTTGATTATCAAATCTGTTTTGAAAACCAACCATAAGAATCTTATTTGAGGAAGACGCAGCCTTGTACATTTCTAACGCTTCGTCAGCGCTTGAAGCCATCGGTTTCTCAACCATCACATGAAGCCCCCTTTTCAAAGCATATATGCTTGGTTCAGCATGAAATCTATGAGGGGTTGCCACAATAACTGCGTCCAAATCAACGCGCTCTATCATTTCTTTATAATCGGTGAATACATTTTTTAAAGATATATTCCAAGCTTTAGCGAAGATTATGGCCTTATCCTTAATAATATCCGTGACACCAACAAGCTCTACATTGGGCATCTCCCTATAGTATTTTGCGTGGAAATTCGCAATACCGCCTGCACCGATTACACCAATTTTAATTTTCTTCGCAGAAGAATTTTTGCTACTCACATTTCTCACCAACCGGGTTAATTTCATCGACTTAATTTATAGCCCAGTTATTTTCTTAAGCCTTGGATTATATACTTCTTCAAGTCCAACGTTTATTAATTGTAAGGAGGAGAATATTAGTATCAATATCAGAACTGGTACTGTTACCGCTAGATATCTGCCGCTACCGATAAATCCCCATTGCATAGTCCAAAATATGATGAGACCTAACGTAGGTATATCAGTCGGACCGAAACCGACAACTCTAACACCGGTTTCCGCAAGCATTGCTCCCACAATAGCGTTTGCCACGCTTACCCCTATATAGGGGAGTAGATTTGGCAGTATTTCCGTGAAAATTATCTCGATATCGGAGAGACTTGACGTTTTAGCGAGTAATATATATTCTCTTTCTCTTAGACTTAATATTTGTGACCTTATTGTACGGGTAGGCCAAGGCCAGCTAAAAGCCGCTATAACAAAACACATCATTGACATACTCACCCTTGCAAGTGCTGCAATACTTACAAGAATAGGCCAAAGCGGCATAACTAGAAACACGTTTGTTATAAATGTTAGTATCGAGTCATATATTCCTCCCTTATAACCAGCGAAGAGCGCTATAATTATGGCGACAAATGCCGTTAAAGCACCAGCATAAAAACCTATGAGTAGGGTATATTTTAATCCAACAAGCACTAGTCCGAAAATATCTCTTCCCAGCCTGTCTGTGCCTAACGGATGTTCAAATGACTCTCTTAACAGGCTTGGATAAACACCTGTTTCCATAGGGCTTCGTCCAAGCCTATAATAATTTATAATCGGCTCAAGGGCCGCAATAACACATAAAGCTACAATTACCGAGAAGCCGAAAAGCACCTTTGAATTCAGTGTTAAAGGCTTTAGAACCCGGCTCATTAAGGATATAGCCTTTCTCAATGAGTTTTTAGGTTTTCTTTCAACCACCGCATTAAGCCTCCTTATTTATCATTTTCTTTTTACTCTGTTCTTATTCTTGGGTCTACTAATGGATATAGAAGTTCAATAATTAAATTTGCTGTAAGAACCGTAATTATTGTAATTGTTACGCATCCCAGAGCAGTATTATAATCCATGTAATTTAGAGCTCTCACTAGCAAGGATCCCATTCCTGGATAAAGAAAGACCGTTTCCACAAGTAAAAATCCACTTGTAATGAACCCAATCGCCATAGCTAATCCTGTTACTTGAGGTAATAAAGTGTTCCTCATAACGTATCTTAGCAGAAGTCTTCTTTTTCTTAACCCTTTTGCTTGAGCGAAGAGAAGATAATCTTCACCAAGAACAGTTATTGTTAAAGCTCTCATTGATATTAGCCATCCAGATAAGCTGACAATAATTACGGAAAGAGATGGAAGGGTAACATGTCTCAAATAACTGGCTATGAAAGTTAGTGATAACTCCGGTTTTACAGTGGCTGCCCAGGCACCACTACTAGGAAACAAAGGAATTATATACGCCAAGAAAAGAACTAAAAATATTGCCAAAAAATAGTATGGAATTTGAGAAAGACCTAATGCTATTGAAAATAATATTCTATCGACCTTTGTATCTCTTTTCCATCCTATTAGGGTACCAATTAGGTTACCAATCAACCATGATGTGATGGCGGAAAATCCTAGTAGTGATAAAGTATAAGGTAAAGCCCTCAATATTAGTTCTTGAGACCTTTTCGGGAATTCCAAGAATGATGGTCCAAAATCTAATTTTAGAAATAGGTTTCTCAGGAAGCGAGTATATTGCGTCCATAAATCATCATCAAGACCAAACTCCTCTCTGTATGCCTTTATTAACTCGGTGGCGCCCTCCATTCTCCATGAATATTGTTGTCCCATATTTACTAGGAAGGCACCAAGCGGGTCTCCCGGCATCAGTCTGAAGATCATGAAAACTATACTTATTGACAGAAATACGTTCACTGCATATAAAACTATTTTTCTAAGAAGTAAAGATGGGAACCCTCTCATAGAGGCCATACATTATTGTTGAAAGTTTTCAGGTATATAAATGTATTGACTTTATAAAAATGTAGGTTTTTTATTTAAATGGCTTAAGTTTTATCGTATACTCATATTAATCATCTTAACCTTTATCAAAAGTTTAAGTGGTTGACTCTCATACTCATTTGGGTGCAGAGCCTATCTCTGTACCCTACGTGCTCGTTCTCGCTCAATCTTTTCTATGCATGCCTCGCGGACAAAAGCGGAGCGGCTAGGCCAGTAGCCAACCTTCTCGATGAGATCATCAATCTTCTCAAGTAGGGGCAGCGGAATAGAGACAGCGCTGAATCTAACTCGGCTTGTCCTTTTCCTCTTCCTAACTTTAATTTCAGAAGCCATCTTACAGAAGTCTCCATAAACATTCAAAACTATCTTTAGTCACTTAAATGTTTTAAGGAAAAATCTCTCTAGAAGATACATGCGCTTCTTCCATCAACCTGTTAGGG
>JAWBXL010000043.1:0-11525 GCA_038867895.1 Bathyarchaeia archaeon
ACGTATCAACCAGTTTTCTGTGGAAAGATGGGAGACATCAAGCTATCCATACAGCTGGCACTGATTTAACAGAAGCATTAAAACAAGCGCCCCACAGCGAAGAGGTTTTGAAAAGATTTCCAATTGTTGGAGTTTTACGGAAAAACAGAGCAAAGAACATTTAAAAATTCTATAGGGTTTTCGTTGTGAAACTAATGATTCTCTTGGCCCCCATGAAAATTTCTTAAGGATATCATTAACTGATAAAGCAGTTAAAAAATAAAGTGGCGAAGGAAAAGTTTCACTCTATCTTTTTGTAGCACAGCCACCAGTCTAGGCACTTTATCTCTCCAGCTTTCTCCTGTTCTCTTCTCTTCTGTATCATTTCCACGGTGCTTGCTGGCGGGACAATCACATTGTCACCAATTATCTCGTTGTTCGGCCAGTTGGCCGGTATAGCATAGCCCTTATCAGCGATCTGGAGCCCCCTAACCATTCTGAGAATCTCGTCCATGTTCCTGCCCAGTTCCATTGGATAATAGAGCATTGCTCTAACAATGCCCTTTGGATCAACTATGAAGACCGCCCTTACAGTCTGTGTTCCAGCGGCCTGCTTATGGCGCATACCCAACCTTGCGGATATATCGCCAGTGTTATCCGCAATTATTGGGAACTGTATCTCGACGCCGAGCTTCTCCTTAATCCATTCCTCCCACTTCAGGTGCGCGAAGACCTGATCTATACTAAGCCCTATCAACTCACAGTTCAGCTTCTTAAATTCCTCATACCTCTTCTGGAATGCTACAAACTCCGTTGTGCATATTGGCGTGAAGTCCGCTGGGTGGCTGAATAAAATAAACCACTTTCCAGCATAATAATCCGGGAGCTTAATGACGCCTATTGTCGTTCTGACCTCCATCTCGGGAAACCTATCGCCTATTAAGGGCACCTTATACTCTTCCATTAAAAGCCACCAATAGCTTATAGAATTTGTTTGAAATATAAAATTTTCCTGCAAAAATCGGATCTAAATGGAGATTCAAAATCCGAAATTAGCAATTTTTATTACTAATTCTTTACTGAATCAGTAAATTTTTCGAGAGGATGACAATGTTTAAAGGAATCCCAAACTTTAAATTTCCTCCTATGTAGGTATATTTTGGTGAGTGTATGGTTGTAGAGGAGAGTTTAGTGGAGTTTATTAGAAGCCAGATTGCGGTTGAGTGGGAGATTGTACGTTCCCTTGAGAAGGCCCTGGAGGACATGCGTAACCCGGCTGTTAAAGGGGTTTTGAGGGGAATCTCCCTAGATTCTGTTAAGCACGCTGAAATGTATTCCTCAGCCCTATCACTCCTAACAACAGCACCACAAGCCCTACCACAAGAGCAACTTGAGAGGCACAAAAGCCTCATAGAGAAGCATATCCGCATAGAAGCCGAGCTAATAAATAAGATTGACAGCATTATTCCTAAGGTTGGCGATAAGAAGGTTAAGCTACTCTTAACAGCAATTTTGGCCGATGAGAGAAGGCACCACGAGCTCTTAAAAAAGGTTTTAGAGATCCTCATTCGTGGAGAAACAATAACAGAGGATGAGTGGTGGGAGATCCTATGGAAGAACGTCCCATTCCACGGCGCCCCCGGAGGATAAATAAAGAACCTGAAAATCAGGTAAGTGTTAAATACGGTGCCAGATAAATACTTATATTAAAGTTTGTAGGAGGAGAGAATTTTGGTTTCAAATGAATTGCTGGATCTTTTGAATGATGCTATTGCGCGGGAGATTCAAGTTTCCATTCAATATATGTGGCAGCACGTTCAATGGAGAGGCGTTAAGGGCTTCGCAGTTCAGGATGAATTGAAGAGAATAGCTATAACTGAGATGAGACACGCCGAAGTTATCGCTGAGAGACTCTTTTATCTGGGTGGAATCCCAACAACTAAACCCAAAGAAATAATCGTAGGAAAAACCTTGAAAGAAATGATTGAACAGGATGTGAAGGACGAGGAGAACGCAATAAAATTATACAAGGAGATCATAGAAAAAGCCCGTAAAGAAAATGATATAACAACAGCGGTTCTATTCGAGGGAATATTAAAAGATGAGGAGGAGCACCACGACTTCTTCACGACACTCTTAGAAGAAATCTAAAAAATTCTAAGAGCATACCTTACCCCCACCTTATTTTTAAATTTTGCCTTTCTCTTTACATTAACTGGTGGTGAGAGTTACCTCACATGTTTTAGAAGTTGATGCGGAGGATTGGGAAAAAGAGATTCTACAATCACGTGTATTATGCTGAACCCCATCTTCAAAAGAGGATGTAAAGAAATATAAGGAAAGGATAGGAGCTAACTTCGTTAAACTTAACGTTCTTAAAAATCTGAGAAAATAGGATGAAAAACGATATTATAGATACATTCAATAATAGCATTCTACCTGCACCAGGGCTCTAGTTGGCTTTGTTTCCAAAGATCACTAAAGACATATAATCGGGGGCTTCGTACTTTGCCTAAACTGTAAGATTACTGTTTCCTGTTATTCCGTAAATTTATAGGGTAACCACGTTTTGTCCAATTTTCCCGTGCTAAAAAGCCTTAAATACTTAAAAAAATTAAAAATTTTATTGGGTTTTTGATATGGAGTTAAAGTACAAACGTTTTTTTAAGCCTTTAATTGCTAGATCGGGACCTACTGGGGTTTATTCAGATTTGCGTTTTTGGACTGAGGCTGGAGATTTAGAGGGCTTAAACCTTAATTTTTCCTATGGCTTTATTAAGGATAATAGGGCTTTTCACCCGTTAGATGAGCAGAAAATGTTGGTGCATCCATATCATGAGCTCCTGGTTTTTGTGGGGATTGACACGAATGATGTAACTAGACTAGGTGCCGAGGTATCTATTGAGTTGGGTAAGGAGCCCGAAGAGTACACTTTTGATAGGCCTACTGTTGTTATTATCCCGGCTGGCACACCACATGGTCCAGCAAAAGTAAGGAAGTTCGATATGCCTGTGATAGCACATTATCACGTTGGTTTAGGGCCTGAATGGAAAGCTGATTTTGTCTTAAAGAAACCAAGGTCCAGTGAGCAGAAATATGCACACTTAGTTAAGCCCCTCAAGAGTACTGTGCTTCCGCATTATAAGCCCGGTTTAGTTGACGAGAAAGGAGTAATGTATGCATCAGCTTTCGTCGGCCCGGCGAATGCTGACCAACTTATATGGATGTATGGCCGAGACTTAGAAGGATTAGACGTCAACATTTCATGGGGATTCTATAGTAAATGTGGTGCCTGGCATAAGTCGCCTGAAACAAGAGGAGGAGCCCATGTACATCCGGTAGATGAAGCACTATATTTTGTAGGATTAGATCCAAGCAATATATATTATTTTGGAGCTGAGATTGAAGAGGTTATGGGAGAGAATCAAGAAGAAAGGTATATAATAAATAGGCCTGCAGTAATGATATTTCCAAGAGGAGTCGTGCACGGTCCGATAACAACAAGGTTTGTTGAAAAACCATACGCGATGATAATAGTGTGCCTAAGTAGTGGGCATGAAACTTATTGGCTACCAGCCCCGCCACATATATACATATAAGTGTAGAGAACTCACTCCCACATAGAATGTTATAAACTGCTTAGCTTATAATGTTTATGTTCAAGAATTCCGGGGAAGCTACCATTTAGCCTAAGCATTAGAGAGACCAAGTAGAAAACAGTATACCGCGCGTACCATAAGGATGGAGCGTATTGAGTGGGGACTAAGAGATTAATTTACTCTTAATGTTCCCTCAAATATCTCTTCGAGAAGTTTCATGTGTTATTCAAGTTTTGCTCTTTGTTTAACGCATTCTTCATGGCGTGATGAGCTGTCTTGCTGGTTTTGCACGCCCTATCATAAAATAAAAATTAGTCTTATTCCATAAAACTTATTAATGGTTCAAATGGAGATTAAAAGTAGCGTTTAGTATTAACGGTTCATAGGAGAAAATTGGAATGAATATCGAGTCTTTTTTTGAACAATGGTGTGAGCTATTAAATAAAGACATGGAACTAAAACGAAGACTTAAACCGTTTAAAACGTTCATGGGCGGTCCTTTACCATACATAGGCCCTGGACCATATCCACCTCCAATACCAACTCATGATCCCACAGGTTGGACGAGGGCTAAAGGGTATGCAAAACCTAACTTGGACAACAAAGAGCTAATAGAACTTAAAGTTGACAAATTATTTGTTTACACGTTTGAGTTAAAGGAAGGTAAATTTATTGTTAGAGCTGGTTCAGCTAACGGCCGTCCAGTTTTACGCGTTAAGATGCCCAAAGATGTCTTCAAAGACATGATTTTAACTAAGCAACGAGTGATATGGGCTTTAGCTGATCCACGGAATGAAATAGAATGCCTATGGCCGGAAATAGGCTGGTCCGACTGGATAACCGTCTTGGAGATATTAGTTGTAGGTCAAGAACTTGTAGAAAGGGATCCAGCAATGTGGGACTTAATAGAAAACCTTTAGGGGGTTTAAAAGCATGTCTGAAAAAATTACCTTATTTCAACAGCAGTTGTCTAATATTGTTGGTTCGGAAAACGTGATAACAGACCCTGAGGTTTTATTACGATACTCTTATGATCAAAGCTTTGTTGACCCAGTTAAACCTCTACTCGTAATACGCCCGGAGAACGCTGATCAAGTCCAAGCAGTAATTAAACTATGCAACTATCATAAAATACCTGTAACGCCTTATACTACAGGCTGTAATAATCAAGGAGCCGCTATTCCCGCGTTGGGAGGAATAATTGTTGATGTAAGCAGAATGAATAGAATTGTGCGGATAGACCCTATAAGCCGAAATGCGCTGGTGGAAGCTGGTGTAACATTTGAACAGCTCGTCGAAGAAACGCGAAAAGTCCAAACAGACCTTACTCCCTACGGTTTGAGACCATCTGCGCCTGTTGAGCTGCCTGCATGTGCTTCGGTGCTTGTTAGCCTGCTTGAGTATAATCCAACATGGACATGGCCAAGATATGGAGGAGACGATAACGATATATTATCGATAACACGTTTAATATTGCCAACAGGCGAAATTATGAAGACAGGTTTATCTGCAGTGCCATTTGTTAAAAAACCTTACACGGACGCTGCAGGTGCTCCTGCATCCTTTATAAATAAAATTTTCTATGGGGCGCAGGGCACAATGGGTATTGCGTTAGAAGGCTGGATAAAATTGATGTCACGCCAAGAAACCAACAAGGTTCTATTCTGGACTTTTGATAAAATTGAGGAAACATTTAAGCCGATTCGAGAAATTAAATGGTTAAGATACGGCTATGAAATGTTTTTAATCAATAGTATGGAACTGGCATTGATGCTTTCTGATAAAATTCCGGGAGGAGTTCATGAACTTAGGGAGACTTTACCTAATTGGGCATTGATCCTAATACTCCGTGGGAGGTTGGACGAGGTGGAGTATCAAGAAGAAGACTTGAGGGAGCTTTCGTCAAAACTTGGGATAAAAATGCTCACCGAGCTTCCAGGTTTAGATAAAGCGGATGAAAAGATACTGAAGGAAGTTGAATTACCCCAAGGTTGGAAAAAAACATCAAAGTATAAGGGGGCACGCAATGTTATACCATTTATTACGCCTCAGACACGTATCCCAACGTTTAATAAGGCAGTATCTGAAATATGTGAAAAAAATGGTTATCCGATCGAAGAAGTAGGCTGCTTAGCGGTTCCAGCGTATCCGGAGCCCGGAGTAGTACATTGCCAGTATAGCTTTGCGCGTGATCCGAATGATTATGATGAAACGGAGCGGGTTAAAAATATATATTTTAAGGCATGCGAACAGTTGATAGACCTAGGGGCATTCTTTAGTAGACCCTATGGGCGTCTGGCCGAGCTTGTTTATGCGAGAGCTGGTACATATCATTCGGTGATTAAGAAGTTTAAACAGATGATAGATCCAAATAATATTATGAACCCTGGAAAACTGTTATTGTGAGGTGTCAAAATGGTTAAGGAATATGTCTGGCCAATAATGAGAACTTCTCTTGAAGATTATTATGAAATGTTACTACGATGTATCAAATGCGGTTTATGTAAGCATCTATGGCCCGCTAACACTTATAGCTGGAAATTTGGATATCAATGTCCATCCGGCGAAGAGTTCTTATTTGAACAGTATTATCCTACAGGAAGAATGGAGCTGGCAATAGCATTGATAGAAGAAAAAATAGGTATAGATGATGATTTCCGACATGCTGTGTTTACATGCACGTCTTGCGGGTCGTGTGAAGCGACTGCCGAAATGGCTTGCACATTAACTCCACTAAAAATTATTGAAGAATTAAAAAATAAAACCGTGGAGAAAACTGGTCCCCTTTCAGCTCATGCGAATCTTATAGATTACTGCAAGTCAAGATATAATATATATAATGAGCCGCACGAACTTAGATTCATCTGGCTTCCTGATGATTTAAATATCCCTCGCAAAGCAGAAATAATGTATTATGTGGGGGATACAGCATGTTATAGAAGACCAGAAATTGCGATAGCAACAATTAAGGTGTTGAAAAAGCTAGGGATAAACTTTGGCATACTTGGAGAAAAAGAGCGGAGCTGTGGGGAGGTGTTCTTTAGAACAGGTAATGTTGAATTTGGGAGGGAACTGCTTAAATATAATATTGAATATTTAAATGAGTTGGGCGTCAAAACTGTGATATTTTCGGATCCCCATTGCTACAAAGTTTTTAGCGATGCTGAGAAGTACGATCTAAATAGAAACTTTGAGTGTCTATCTGTCTTGGAGATAATTGAGCCGTTGCTAGAGGGGGCGCAGATCAGAAAGCTAGAGAAAAAATTGACTTACCATGATCCATGCCAGCTTGGAAGGGGTATGAGCATATACGAGCCGCCCAGAAACATATTAAAGGCTATACCCGGCGTGGAGCTTGTTGAAATGCCGAGAAATAGAAGGCTTTCGTTCTGTTGTGGAGCAGGGGGTGGAGTAATTTTTGCATATCCTGAATTTGCAGCTAAGACCGCAAGCCGAAGGCTAGAGGAAGTTACAGATCCAATCAACGGCGCGGGAGTGAATAGCGTGACAACACATTGCCCTCTATGTAAACATAATCTGCTGAGAGTTGCTTCAGCATTTAATGTTGAGGTTAAAGATGTTATGGAAATTGTTTTGGAGGCATTAAATTAAGGGGTGAAATAAGAAATGAGCGGGAGTATGACAAACCAAAACTACCTATATGAAAGGCTTCAGGATATACTTGGACCAAAATACGTTTCTAATTCCGCATCAACACTAATTGCGTATGCCGCGCAAGCTGGTGCAACACCCTTCTTTAAAAAAGAGAGACTTTCTGAGATCGTTGTTTTACCATCTTCCACATCTGAAATTCAAAACATTATAACTCTTGCCCAGCGAACCAAGACACCGGTCGCCATTTGGAGTAGTGCTGTTACCGCGTACTGGTCTATTCCTAAGCACGGGGGGATAATTATCGATATGAAACGTATGAACAAAATACTGAGCATAGACGAAGAAAACTGTCTAGCAACCACCCAGGCTGGCGTCCCCCTTCAGAGACTAACTGCTGAACTACTAAAGAAAAAAATGTTTCTTAATCAGGGAGGAGCCCCCTCATCATGCCTCGTTGGTTCACGATTCACCTATGGGAACGTCAATAAAGCATCGGGCAGGATCGGCTGGGAGTATAGGAGTATAGTTGGGTGGGAAATGGTTCTTCCAGATGGAACAATTTTAAGAAACGGATCGAGAGCCAACGCCTATGAAACTCAAGCTTTTTGGGCTCATGGTCCGGGGCCAGATTTATGGCTGCTACCACGATACGCTATGGGACAGTATGGTGTAGTTACAGAGATCACGATAAGAGCGCATACTTTAGATGAGGTGATAAAGCCTATATGGGTTTCTTTTAACGACATAGAAGACGCGCAAAAGGCATTCATAGAGTTCGTTCATGCAGAAATATGCACGGGATCATCCTTATATTCCAATTTCAAAACAGCACCCTATGCTGCTGACACAACCGAGTCAGCATATAGGGTAACGAGAATGTTTCCAGAAATAAATCTTATATTGACGCTCCAGGGGACTCCGAGGCGAGTGGCTTGGGAAGAGAAGAGAATAAGGGAGATAGCTAAAAAGTATAATGGTAGAATAATAACGGACAAGTTCCCTCCATTTCAAGTAGCCTTTGATAGTCAACTCAGCATGGCAGCAAGCATATATTCAGAATATACTGTAAAGTATTTTACTACTATAGGAACCCTTGGACCTGGGACTGGATTATCCGTGGGCGCCGTAGATGATATAGAGACTGTATATAAGTTCGTAAAACGATTAAACGTTGAACAGGAGTGGCAAGGTGATCCAAACAAAGGATTTTATGGCGACACCTGTGCTCCGGGCTTAATAGTCTATCCGGGTGAAGGAGGACACTACGTGTTAATTGAATGTATGGGGCCAGGACTCATGCAGCCGGATCTTGCAAAGGCGAACAGTTCTGTTATTCCTGCAATACTTAAATTCCGTCTCGAAACAGGGCTTCAATCTGACATGCACGGTGGACAAACGGTTCCAGGTAGGGGAGACTATGGTCTTTGGCCCACTTATATTGAGTTGATAACAAAGTTCCATGAAATCCTTGATCCCAATAACATTATGCACCCAGGCACTCTATTTCCGCCCATGTTCAGGTGATGGTGGGATTAATATGGGGAGTTTAGAGAAAATGGAACCATGTTGGTGGGAAACTAAGCCAAAATATTTAAATGAGTGGCTGTATGAGTGGAGAAAACGTCTTTACCATAAAAATCCTAGGACCAAATATGTTGAGGACTATGAGTTATCAAGGATATATGCCCTAAAACAAGAATTACAAGAGAAAATAAGCATACAAAAGCAAACTTTTAAAGGCGAAAACAGAGAAAAGCAAGTGTAAACTAATCCAATATTTTTAAATTTTTCTTTTTTATATAAAAATAAAATTATAACTGCTGGAATCAAGTGACGCAACAATTAGCTAGCTTAAAAGCTTGTGTGCTACTTTAAGCCACTCAATTATTGGGATTTTTCTCAGACATTTCTCTATGCATTTGCCACACCTAACGCAAGCTTCGGCATGGTGTCCTTCAATCTTGTAGTAAAAACGTGAGTTCTCAACATCACCATACATGATTGCGTCATTGTAAAGTTCGAAGAGCCGGGGCACATCAATACCTATGGGGCAGGGCATACAGCAATAACATGCAGCGCAGTTAATTGGTCTCAATTTCATATAAGCATTTTTAATTTGATCGAGAAATATAAGTTCTGAAACAGTAAGATTATTTGGCTCCGCAAAATCAGCTAATGCCACGTTTTCCAGCACCTGCTTTATGTCGCTCATTTCAACAACTACTGTCGAGATTTCAGGGTGATTCCACACCCAACGCATACACCATTCAGCTATAGAGCGACTTTTTTGGGAGCTCTCCCATATTTTTACGATGGATTCTGGAGGATTAAGAAGCCTACCTCCCTTAAATGGCCGTGTGACAACCACTGCAAGTCCCCTTTGGGCAGCGTATTTAATCCCACTGATTCCTGGATGGTGGTCAGCGTCCATGAAGCTGAGCTGAAATTGACAGAAGGACCATTTATCGTAAGCTTCTATTGTGTCCCTTAAAAATCGAAACTCATCGTGAAAGGAGAATCCAATCTTATCTATTTGCCCACTCTTTATAGCATCATCTACATGGTGAAAAATGTTTAGTTCGTATGCTTTAGGCAAGATTTCTCTGTTAAATTCCCCTAGAATACAAAAGTCGATTCTATTTGTCTGGAGTAGCTGGAGTTGCCTCCTCAAATAATAGTCAAAATCAGAGGGATAATTCATTAAAGAGATGGGCAGCGTAACAGCGATTTTGACCTTTTCTCGATAATCTCTTAGGGCTTTATTAACAAGTGCTACTAATTGCTCGTATTCCATAAATGGATAACCTAGGTCTATATAGTTTACGTTGTGGTCTATGGCGTAACGAATCATTTCAATAGACTTATCACTATTCGCTAATAGTGAGCGATGTATACCAAGAGACAGTACAGAAACTTCAAAATCCAAGCTACCAAACTTGCGGTACCTCATTATTCAGTATCACCATTTAATGGTCATATAACATTGAAAAGGATCTTCTCGGAGTTTATTGAGACAGCTGAAGGAAGTTTTGAGAATGAAGGATACTCTAAACGTTCTTGTGATCAATCGGTCTTCACCATTCCCTCAATAATTATATAGGTATAGTATAGGTTTTACTGGTTCTTGGCACATCTATAATCTTCTCAGTTTCTGAGAAATTTTTACCTAGCAAGTTTATAGCAAATGCTTCCATTATTAATGTCCCCCTAATTATAATCCATTGATGAGAAACCATTTTTGATAGATGATAATTCATTCCAATCCTTATAGTCCATATTCCAAATTATTTATGAATAAAAATTTCCCGCGTATTTTGCACAATCTTTCAGCACCCCAACATGCTCTATATGAGAAGAGACCCTAAGATTAAGCACCAAGCATATTATCTCAATGATCTTGATAGTTATCGGTAAAGGAATCACGATAGAAGTTAAAGATAAAGTCAATCTAAAAAGCTAGATGAAGCAGCAGTATGGCTGAAAAATATTTAAATATCTACGACTAACCCTCCATTCACCCTCGTTCAAAGTTTTCCAGATAAAACAGATAAGCCGAGCGAAGGCATATCAACCGTTCTATTAAATGACTTTTTGATGCTGCCGAAAGATATTAAAGAGGGAATTGCGAAACTTCTCCTTTGGTCCTACTGGGCAGCCATCCAAAGCGTGCATCACATTGAGGAACCATTACATGAGCCGCTTATTAGGTCAATTGACAAGTCAAAGTTCCTTGATTTTGTAAGGCAGCATGAACGCACTGTAGCGGAGTGTGAGCGTACTATTCTGGAGATTAGAGGCGCGTGGATCATGAGCGGAGAGCGGATCTTCCACGATTACGTCCGTAACCCTGGAGAACAAATTTACATGTATTTGCCGTTGAAGGAACCCGAGAAGATACTTAAGACAAGTGTCTTCAATGAATTTTGCCAAGGCATCATCAGATTGTGCTTGGAAAACTTGAAGGCATAAGGGTACGGTTCCAGCCTAAAATTATCTCCAGAAGCTCGTTAATGAAGTAAGTATTTTATGTGGTAATTTCTGTAGTTGATGCTACGTTGGTGTACTTTTTGGCGGTATCTATAAGTTTCTTGTCGTCGGTTACTAGGGTTAATTTGTTTCGTGCTGCAATATAGATGTAGGATGCATCGTAAATAGTTATCCCCTCTTTTACAGCTATTTCCAGCACCTCTTTTTCAGAGCCTCTCATCGTATATAACTCTAGTACATTAAAGATGTTGGATAGCAGATCGATTAATCCATAGGCTACCTCCACCCTTATTCTCTTAAGTATGTAGCACTCCTTCCAAACCGCATTAATGGATTCATAGATGG
>JAWBXL010000044.1:0-11325 GCA_038867895.1 Bathyarchaeia archaeon
TTACTCGAACTCCTCCTCTAAATAGATGCTGGTTAGCTCGCCGGGTTTAGGCTCAAGCCTACCCTCAATACCCATTAATCTACTCACATGTCTGGCAAACGCGACTCTCAGATAATTCAAATCAACTTTTCTCTTAGCGGGCTTTAAGATGAGACCGTCCTTAATTTCTACAGTAAGCTCATCACCTTCATTGATGCCGAGCGCATCCCGAATAGCTTTTGGGAGAATTATGTATCCCTTCCTACCAACCTTTAATTTTAAAGTCAATCTTAATCCACCTAAAGTAAAACTTAGTCAAACCACATCATATAAACTTTTCTATTTCTTTTTCTTTCTTACGGAAATACTTCAAAAAAGATGATTGTGTTCAAAACGAGAATTGAAAACTATTTCCCGGCGCCAAACAAAATTATTGTTGCTTTTCGCGACAACTATTCCGTGAAAACATAAGCTTATTAAGGGACTAAACTGGATATCTCTTTTTTAAGATTAAGGGAGGAAATATAGAGACGAGTCCAAGAGACTTTCATGCTAATAGGGGTATGGCAATTCTGTTGCTCGGGTTCTGTATAGTCTTTGTTCACTACTCTGTCAGATATAGTTATGGTATCCTGCTCCCTGAGATGTTATCTTCATTCAATATCTCAAAATTTGAGTCTGGCATTATATATGCTTCTTATTTTATTGGTTATACTGTCTTCTCATTTGTGCTTGGTGTAGGTGCGAATAGATTTGATGTTAGAAAAATAGTCTCAGCGTTTCTGCTTCTGTTGGGTTCGGGTGTCCTTTTTATGAGTTTATCAAACACGTTGGTTGAGGCGGTATTCTCATTCTTTTTGGCAGGAGTTGGGTGCGCCGCATGCTGGGTTCCCATAGTTGTTGTGGTTCAGAGGTGGTTTAAAAAGAGGGCTCTCTCAGTAGCAGCTATCGATATGGGCGCTTCAATCGGTTTCGCTTTAAGTGGAGTCCTTATGCCAATCTTGGTAAAAATGAGAGATTGGAGATTTGGATGGCAGGTGTTCAGCATTACTAGCTTTCTGCTCTCACCGCTAGCTTGGCTAATCTTGAGGAACCGCCCAGAATCTCTTTCTCAAGGAAAGAAGAACAATGAAAAATCTTTTAGGCATTTAATTAAGGTTATAAAAGATTTAAGATTATGGATGCTGGGCATATCATATATGTTTGTTGGCTTTTATATAATGGTTCCCTTCACCTTCCTTACAACATACGCTTACCAGGAGATACTTCTTCCATATAACATCGCCGCAGCCCTTATAAGCGTAATTGCCATAGGAGCAATACCCGGAAAACTAATCTTAGCATCGTTCTCTGAAGGGGCTGGCAGGTTTAAGGCGATGATTCTAAGTGGTATAATGTCCATTATGGGATTTACTGGTATAATTATTGCTGGCGTTTTTCCAAGTCTAGAGTTTATTGCAATAATTTTCTCAACAATCATTTATGGAATTGGTTATGGTTCTGTCTGGCCGCTTTACATGGCATATGCCTCTGACATTTTTTCAGAAGAAACAGTTGGGGCAGCGTTAGGACTACTTACAGTATTTCTCGGCATAGGATGCATGGTTTCTCCACCAGTTGCCGGGTGGATGGCTGATTTAACTAGGACGTTTAAAATTTCATTCCTATTTGCGGTAATAACTTCATTACTCTCAATGCTTTTCTTAATACTAACGAGAACAAAAAGGAAATTATCTTGAGACGTGAAGCTTAAAATTTTACCATGGGATCCACGAAAGGCGATTGTTTATGCCCTCGCGTAAAGCCTTGGTTACGCAATGTTTTATGCAGAATGGCTCGTCTAAACCTTTATCTACGCATAAATCGCATTTTTCAATCTTTCCAGTCTCAGGATTAAACCATATAGCATGTATGGGACACGCATTTATGCAGGCTTTACATCCAGTGCATAAAGATCTATCCACAACTACAATACCATCCTCGCGCTTTCTTAGGGCCCCCATAGGGCAGACATTTACACATCGAGGTTTTTCACACTGTGTACATTTTACAATCCTAAACTTCATTATGAGGTTTCCATTTGTATTACATTTTGGACCCATCTCCTCAACTTTGATCCTAAAAACGCCAAGGGGTAAACTATTAATCTGCTTGCAAGCTATCTCGCATGAGTGACAACCAATACAAAGATTTGGGGTCGATATTAGCATTCGCCTTCCTCCTTCGCCTTATAAATCCTGCAGAGTCTGCCCCTCATAACCGTGGTTCCAACTATAGGTTCATACCCATACGGAGACTTTAACGGTATTATTACATTTATATTAGATTTAAAGGCTCTATTCTCAAAAGTCTTCTCTTCGGGATACCACCATAACGCCTGGGCTGAAACAACCCTTGGGTGAACCCCATACGTAAGTTTAGCCTTCATCTTTACATGGTGCTCGCTGTATGGCGTCTCAATAAAGACCCAGTCGCCATCCTTAATTCCGAGTTTCTCCGCTGTTTCCGGATGTATCTCAACTAGAGGGTAAGGGAGAAGCTCGCGTAAGTATGGTATGTTATGCCCCATTGTCTGGTAAGATGAGATATGCCTTGCGCCAGTTATGAGGATCAGCGGATACTTTTCAGCTAAATCTGGTGTAGAGTATGGGCTCTCAGGCGGCTCAACATATTCCGGTAGGGGATCGTACCCGTGCCTTTCAAGTATCGTTGAATATAATTCAACTTTGCCTGTAGGCGTCCTAAAACCCGGCTTCCCATCCTCTCTTAAAAGCCCCTTTTCATATTTCCTCTCAATGAAGCTTGAAGAAACATATCCAGTCTTCTTAAACTCTTCAAAGGTTACGCCTAATTCCTTTAGTCTATAATCTAGAAGTTCCCTATATGTTGACGCTGGAAAAGGCGGCTTAATCCCCATTCTTCTCAGGAGTTCAAAGAGCACATCATTATCGTCTCTACACTCATAGAGTGGCTCTATAACCCTTTGCCGAGCCGCTATAAAATTCGTGTAGCAAAAGGCATCGCAAATATCATCACACTCTAGATAAGTAGCTGACGGCAGGACATAGTCCGCCAGCTCTGCTGTGGGCGTCATGAAGAAATCCATTACAACGAGTAAATCCAATCTCTTAAACGCCTCCACAACTTTTCTACTATCCTCAAAGCTGACAACTAGGTTTGAGGTGCATAACAACGCTTTAATCGGGTAAGGCTTACCTGTAAGCATCGCCTCAAAAACGCTTGGCGGATGCGCGAGACACCTAAAGGACCCGGGACCCGCAAGTAACGGATACTTGTCAGAACCTATAGTTTTCTTTTCCACCTCTTCGCTTAGGCGAAGCTTTCTCTTTAAGTTCATGTACGTGAGCTTTATCGGATAGTTCGGAAATTCAGCCCCGCCCTTCACATCTAAGTTGCCCGTTATGGCCACTAAAATTGATAGCACCCTACTTGCCTGCACAGAATTAAAACTCATCGAGACTCCAAGGTGAGAATGGAGGGAAGCTGGTTTTAACGTAGCATAGAGCTCGGCTGCCTTAATTATCTTTTCTTTTGGAACCCAAGTTATCTCCTCAACTCTTTCCGGAGGATATTCTTGAACCCTCTTGTATAGCTCCTCGAAACCATAGCACCACTTATTCACAAACTCTGGATCATAAAGCTCCTTGTTGATTATAATGTTAAGCATTCCAAGCGCTAATGCGCAGTCTGTTCCAGGTCTAACCTGCAGCCATAAGTCGGCTATAGATGCGAGTTCGGTGTAACGCGGGTCTATAACTATAAGTTTCGCTCCTTTTCCCTTCGCCTCAATAATCCTTTTTGCTACCGGTGGATATGTATGTAAGGGATTATACCCCCAGAGGACTATACATCTACTTCTCCTATAGTCTGGTACACTAAGCTCGCAAGTATATATTTCCCCACATGTAAGTAGATCAGCTATTGCATGTGGTGTATAGCAATAATGGCAGTTTCCAATAAGCTGGTTTGGCGAGCCGAGCGATGCCAAGAAAATGCTGAGGCCAATGGCCACGCGCTTAGGATAAGTTCCATAAGAGACCGCTATTGTCTCAGGACCATATTTATCCCTAATCCTTAGAAGCTCACTACTTATCTCATTTAGGGCTTCATCCCATGAGATCCGCTTCCATTTATCTTCTCCTCTTTCACCAACCCTTTTAAGCGGATACTTAAGTCTTTCAGGATGGTAAATTAGCTGTAGAAAGGATAGACCTTTTGGGCACATGTATCCTTCATTGAGCGGATGGTTCGGATCCCCCTCTATCCTAAAGATTTTATTCTCATCATCAACGTGAACAAGAACCCCGCATTCACACATGCACCCTCCACATACAGTCCTGACCACACGGACCATAGATTCTCCCCAAGAAAAAGAAAATGAAGGTATTTAAAGAGATTTTATCGTTGGGTTGGGTATTGCATAAAAGGTGTGAGCCCTACTGCCCTGTAGACTTTGCATAGGAGGGCTCTGTTCTGCCATGATCCGGTATATGGATCTAATGTTTCCAGTTCGTCTGGTGTTAACACATTTGTATTTGATATCCAGTTCCCATACCACCAGTGTTTATCTCCTGGCAGCTCCGGGTACCACCAGCTCGCCTCAGCATTTACCACTTTCGGATGAATGGCGCTCGATATCTTAGCCTTCATGAGTATTCTTCCCCTTTTAGTCTCTATCCAAACCCATTCGCCCTCAGCTATGCCTAGCTCCCTCGCCGTCTCCGGGTGTATTTCCACGAGCGGGTCTGGATGCTGCTCACGCATACCCATGCCCCACTGCCTAAGCTCAGAGTGGAACTGCGGCCTAAATCTTCCACCAGTAGTTAATATTAGCGGATACTCCTTCGCTAATTCAGGTTGCGTGACTGGACTCTCATACGGCTCAATGTAATATGGAAGCGGCTCTCTGCCCAGCTGCTTAAATATTGTAACCCAGAGCTCAGCCCTGCCAGTCGGAGTCGCGAAACCCCTAGGCCTACCAGTCTCGGGATCTATTTGCTCATAACTCCTTGGCGTCCATGTGGATATCACATATAAGTCTTTAGCCTCTTCGATCGTTAACCCTAAAGGCTCTAATCTAGCATTATCGGCTTCCTCAAGCGTCTCCCATGGGAAGGCGTCTCTCCACTTATCCTCCGGAAGCAACCTCCTTGCTAATTCCCTGAAGATCCAATATTCATCTTTTCTTTCGCCCAAAGGCTCTATAGCCCTCTCCCAAATGGTGACTCCTGGATGAAAGTCCTCGAAAGTGGCTACATATGGCCTCTCGAGAGACTTTGTCTGGGCTGGAAGAACATAATCCGCGAATGTACATGATGGATTCATCCACCTGTCTATCACCACAGTTAACTCAAGGTTAGGGCTGCTTAATGCCTGATAAACCATATTAGTGTTTGGCGCCCAGACTGCGGGATTGCCAACCCATATGATTAAGCATTTTATTGGGTATGGTTTGCCAGTAACTATAGTTCTTGCTAAAACTGGCCAATTCACACCGAACATGTGGCCCGACACGCATGGATTGATCTTCCAAACCCTCTTATAGTGGGGCTTAACTAAGTCAAACATTGGCCAAGCCATTATCGGGAAGATGTCTGCTCCAACCTGCTTCTTCTTCATTTCGGGTGTCAAGTGATCTTGATAGTCCAATAAGGCTTCCCTCAGAAACATTCGCCCACCAATGACTGGGCCCGGCTGGGTCATAATGTCTCCGCCAACAACATCTAGGTTTCCGGTAAGTATTCTGAGCATGCATCTAGCAATCTCAACGGACATAGAGGCCCTGCCAATCTGGTCGGGGGCTACACCTCTATACATGCAGGCCGGCTTAACTGTGGCATATAGCCTAGCAGACTCCCTTAACAGCTTCTCTGGGACCCATGTTATCTCAGACATTTTGCTAGGCGGATATTGCATAACCCTTTCCTTAAATGCTGTGAACGCTGTCTTACATTCGACTGCCTGCCCGTCTACTGTTGTAACCTTAAAGTATCCTTCAAGCTCAACTTTAACCTCCTCATCCGGTATCGGCTCGCCAGCCAATGTATAGAACATCTGCATTACTGGATCCCATATTATAAAGCCCTTACTTTTATCGTAGGCAACGAATCTATCCTCCCTACCGCCCTTAACAATGTCTTTCTCGGTTAGCCACCAATACTTATCAGTTCTTAATAGTAGTGGGCCGTTGGACCATCTTTTAACAAACTCTTCATCATAGAGATTCTCCTCAAGCATGACGTAGAGCCATGCTAAGAAGACACCTGCATCGGTTCCAGGCCTGAGCTGAAGCCAATAATCAGCGACCCTAGCCTCCTCAGTAAACCTTGGGTCTAAAACTATAAGGTGGACTTCCTCACCACTCTGTCTCCTCCTCATTATTGCATTCCATTGCATTGGAAGTGACTCCGAGGGGTGCCTGCTATCTAAAACTATACACTTCGAATTCGCTATGTCTGGCGTATGCGTATTGGCGCCATAAATACAATATTGCATTGAAACATCACAAGTGGAGCACACCGTGCCGGGTGAAGTTATATTTCCTGGGTTACCTATAGCAAAAGCAAACCTGGACCTAGCCCAGTAAAGATCAGTTCTATATGTTCCTTCGACAAAAGCTATGCATTCCGGCCCATATTTATCTATCAGCTCACTTAATTTTGCGGCAATTTCATCAAGGGCCTGCTTCCAAGATATTCTCTGCCATTGACCCGAGCCTTTCTCGCCAACACGCTTTAGCGGATATAAGAGTTGGCCAGGGTGATAGATGAAGTCAACCATATGCCGTATCCTTTCCTCGCAAACAAAGCCTCGGCTCACCGGGTGCTCCGGGTTTCCAGTAACCTTTAAGAGCCTACCAGTCTTCTTATCAACATATGCCAGCAGACCGCAGCGACACCAGCAGCCTGGCTCACCACTATGACAACCAATCTTTTTAACTATAGCTTCTTCACTCAAGAGTCTCTCTCCCTCTGAGGGTGCATTATTTTGAGATCGTTAAAACACTATATAAGAGTTATGTTTTACAAAAAATTAATTTATTAATTTATTAAAATTAAATTATTAATATATATTAATTACAGAGTCAGTGAGATTTAATCGTTTTCTTTAGCCAAGGGCGCGGATCTATATAGTGCTGCTCAAAACCCAGCAGCTTATCCTCAACATTTAACGCTATAGCCAATAATTGGGTGAAATAGAAAATGGGTACACCGCTTATATCTTCATATTTCTGCATAATTTTTTCTTGCATTTGGTCAAGATTAAAGTGGCAGAGAGGACAGGCGACAGCTATCGTCTCTGCGCCGCTCGTTAGGGCTGAACGTATTATTGCATATGAATGCTCTATCACGGCGTCTAGGGAGACCGCACCCAAATATGATCCGCAACACTCTGTTTTATATGGGAAGTCTACTGGCTCACAACCTATACTTGCCAAGAAACCCTCGAAAATAGTTGGGTTCTCCGGGTTATCTAATCTAATCTCTTCGTAAGGTCGAAGGAGAAGACAGCCATAGTAGGGGGCAACCCTCAATCCCTTAAGGTTCACTTTAATAAGGTCGCTCAACTTATCAAAGCCAATTTTATCCCTCAGGATCTCAAGAAAATGATAGACTTTTACTCCCCCATTATAATCTTCACCAAAAAAAGAGCTAATTTCGCTTCGCTTTTTTTGATCAGATCTCACCACGGAATTTGTCTGCTTGAGCACATTATAGCAGAGAGCGCATGTCGTCATGAGCTCATTCCCAAGTTTCTGCGCGTTTAAGAGAACCCGAGCTGGGCCATACATATCTATAATATTCTTTGAGAAAAACGCTCCGCAACAAATGCTAGGAATCTCGATAATCTCTAGTCCAAGAGAGCTGGCAATAGATTGCATTGGTAAAGTAAGACCAGTCGTTTTTGAGTGGGGGAGACAGCCAGAGTAATAAAGAAGTTTCATACTTTTTTACCACCCATTAACATGGGGAGCCTTTCCATCGTGAAATATTTCTTTAAGCGTATGGTTGGGCTGTAGGAGGGTAGATGCACCATACTGTATTTGCTTCGAATAGCTACAAGCGCCTGTACTGGGAGAAAAGAAGATAATTCTGGGGAGTATTCAACGAAATCTTCTCTCTTTGATGACAAAACTATTGTTCTATATGCTTCCATTATTTTCGCAATATCTATCATCTTCGGACACCTGGATACGCATGTAAGACAGCACGCGCAAAGCCATATAGCCTTTGAATTTAATAGAACTTCGGGTTTTACTTGAACTAACCTCACAACTTGATGAGGCTTTATATCCATAACATCGGAGATCGGACAGCCAGCTGTACATTTTCCACATAAATTACATGAAAAAACATTTTGTCCGCTTGCATCCATAATCTTCTTCATTAAATCGACGCTATCATGATAGGCCATTTTTATTATCCCTTGTAAATTCTAATTTTATTACCCAAAAACTTTATTTATAGTTTTTGTCCTTTTAATGTAATCTACATAAGTGCACTTCACGCTTTTAGGGTGACTAAGTAATGGAAGTTCCAGAGAAGTTGAGTGGAGCCAAAGTCGCTAAGTCTATCTGCGGTGTCTGCCCATTTAGATGTTCTATCGAAGCCTACGTAAAAGATGGAAAGTTAATCTATACGCGAGGCAACCCAGAAAATCCAAACACAAAAGGCAAGAGATGCGTAAAGGGATTTGCAAGCATATGGTTTGCATATGATCCTGATAGGTTGAAGTATCCATTAATGAGAATTGGGGAGAGGGGAGAAGGAAAATTTAAGAGGATTTCTTGGGATGAAGCCTTCACAATCATTGCAGAGAGACTTAGGGAGATAAAGGAGAAGTATGGTCCAGAAGCAGTTGTTTCGTTAGATCACGTTCAGGGGTGTACATGGCATTATAAGAATTTTTTGTATCTTCTCTATGGCACACCGAACATTTATGATCACACGGCCGCCTGTGATGGAACCTTCACTACGGCCTGTATATCTATTTTTGGGAGTTTCTGGGGAATAGAGGACTATGCAAACTCAAGGTACGTCTTAATATGGGGAAAGGAGCCATTTGAGGCGCCCAGAATCGTAGGTTTCCTGCAGGGTTTAATGGAGGCTAAAGATAAAGGTGCAAAGCTCGTCGTGGTTAATCCCAGACTCTCTAAGACGGCTGAGAAGGCAGATGAATGGGTTCCAATAAAGCCAGGCACAGATGGGGCGATGGCTCTAGCTATGGCTAAAACAATAATTGATGAGGGATTATGTGATCAGGAATTTGTTGAGAAATACTGTTATGGTTTCGATGAATTCAGAGGGCACCTTGAGGAAAAGGGATATACGCCTGAATGGGCCGAGGGCATAACCGGTGTACCTGCGTCAACCATAAGGAGAATAGCCAGAGAATTTGCAACGACTAAGCCAGCCGTTTCCAGCGCCTATCATGGCTTTGCCTGCTATACAAACGCCTTCGATGCCATGAGAGCCGCACTCTTACTGAACGTATTAACTGGGAACGTTGATAAACCCGGAACCTTCCTTCTAGTAGGCTCTCCAAGCGGGCTTGAACCTCCCTTGAAACCACCTTTTCGGGTCCCTGAAGACAAGATTGCTAAAATAGATAAGCCTTCGTTGCGCGAAGCTCTCGGCTTCACCCTTGCCCCAGATTTCCCAACAGCCCTACTGCCAAAGGTTATACTTGAGGGAAAACCATACCCGGTTAGGGCTCTAATTCTTTCTCAAGTTAACCCAATAATGAGTGATGCAAATACAAAGCTTTGGATTGAAGCATTTAAGTCACTTGATTTTGCGGTTGCGATAGATATTTACCTTAGCGAGACAGCAATGTACTGTGATATAGTTCTGCCCGACGCATGCTATTTTGAGAGGTATGATATTTTGCAAGGATTTAATCATGCACCAATGATTTTATACTCTGAGCCAGCTCTTTCCCCACCCGGGGAAGCAAAACCAATATATGAGATAGTGAGGGGAATAGCTGAAAAAATGGGTTATGGAGAATACTTTAACTGGAAGTCTGAGGAAGATTGGATGAGAAATATGATTGAAGGATTACCATTTACATTAGAGGAACTTAAGCAGAAAGGTTTTTGGATAGGCACGCCACAGTATAGAAAATATGAGGGCGGATTAAAGACGCCTACTGGAAAAATCGAGATATATTCTATTCTTGTGGAGGTCGCCGGATATAATCCGCTTCCAGAATATAAGCCTCCGGCAGTAATTCCAGATGATAAGTATCCATTTAGGTTAATAAGCGCAAGAATGCCCTTCCAATCAAACCTTGTTACACAGAATATACCGATGCTAGCTGATATTGAGGGCGAGAACTGGGTTGAGATAAATCCAAGGGACGCTGAGAAATATGATATTAAAACTGGAGATTATATGATTATAGAGTCGCCGCTGGACAGTATTACCGTTAAAGCCAAGGTGACTGAGGGCATAGTTCCAGGCGTTATCGCGCTTGTACATGGCTTCGGCTTTGGGCACTGGGGGATGGGCAAAGTAGCTAAGGGAAGAGGAGTGCATATCAATAGGCTTGTAGATACATATATTGATCCTGTTTCAGGGACTATAGCCTACAATGAATGTAAGGTTAGGGTGAGAAGGGCATGAGTACCACTCGAAAAGGCTTTTTTGTAGACCTAGACCGTTGCATAAAGTGCCACGCGTGCGAGATAGCCTGCCGCGTCTGGAATGGCATAAACGTGCCTTCCTACAGAACAATTATGGAAATTGAGAGTGGAACGTACCCCTTTGTTGAAAGAACAAACGTATCAATAGCATGCATGCACTGTGAAGAGGCTTATTGTATGGCCGTGTGCCCAGCTAAAGCAATATATAAGCGGGAGGATGGAGTGGTATTAGTTGATAGTGAGAAGTGCCTTGGCTGTAGATTATGTAGCTGGGCTTGTCCATTTGGCGCGCCAAAATATGGGCCGGATCTAAAGATGCAAAAGTGCACCTTCTGCAACGACAGACCAAACTGGATGCCAAGGGCATGCGAGGAAGCTTGCCCAACTGGCGCCATAGTAACTGGGACAGTTGATTACCTCGAGAAAGTGATTAGAGAGAGAAAGGTTAAAAGAGTTGTCTCTCAAATAAAGGGAAAAAGAGCATTCATGTATATTCTACCCTAAAAAACTATTTAATGCCACTAACCACGTAATACTTTATTTTTCCAGACAACCATAAGCTTATAGAAATTTTTTGTAGATCCCTTACGCTTAGACTTGAAACATTAGAAAAAGATAAATACTCATTAATTTTGTTGCAATCTATTTCCTCTTTGAAAAATCTATATATCTGGTCT